>NZ_LJOQ01000022.1:0-5301 GCF_001672255.1 Anabaena sp. AL09 | reverse complement strand
ATATGCAAATAACCATCCTGTCAATCCTCAAATCCTGGACATCCTGATTCAGACAAAATATTCACTTAATTCTGCCACAATCAAATAATATCCAAATAACAATCCTGCAAATCCTCAAATCCTGGACATCCTGATTCAGACATAAAAAAGAGGGAACACATTCAACTGTTCCCTCCACTAATCTTTGACACAAACTGCTGTTTTAGACTTGAACCGCTAGTTTTGCTTCTTTAGCTGTCAACTGTTCATAAGCAGCACGCATTTTCAAACCTGTCAATACTTGGAATAAACCAGTACCATTGTTAGAACCTGGATATTCACGGTGTTGTAGTAACAAGTGAGTCATCTCACCTTGATATTTAGTAGATGTTTTGCTCAAATGAGTTTCGATGTAAATTATTTCATCGAGGTTATCAAATTGACCATCTACTTCTAAAACTGTGACATAACGACCATAGTAAACATCAGAACCGTAGTAAAGCTGCATACCGGGGTAAGAACAGGTCAGTTTGCGTCCGCAAGGAGTCCACTGAATTGTTGAACCTTCGTCAAACAGGTAGCTGGGTTCAAAGCCTTCTTTATCTTCCCGTTGTAACATCCGTACCCGCAAAACTTTACGTTCTGTATCGTTTTTAATTAAGTTTGTGGGTAATACTTGCAGAACCACGTCAGCAAATTCTCTTTGCGGTTCGATGAATTTTTCAAAGTCAGGTTTACGAGAATTGATTTGTGCGAGAACATCTTCATAGCGGTGGCCTCTTTCAGCCATATCCCGTTGGATTTTCCAAGCAATTTTGACTTCATCACTGATATCAAAGTAAACGCTGAAGTCTAGAAGCGCTCTTACCCGTTCGTCATACAAGGGATGTAGCCCTTCTACGACGATAATATGATTTGGCTCAATCCATTCCGGTGGATCAATCATGCCAGTTTCATGATTATAAATTGGCTTATGAATTGCGTGACCTTCTTTAAGAGACTTAATTTGTTCATACATTAAGTCAAAGTTATTTGCTCTGGGATCAAGTGCAGTTATGCCTGTTTCTTTACGTTGTTTACGATCTAGGCTATGATAGTCATCTAAACAGATAACTGTCATAAATTCTTCGCCAAATAAATCAATCAACCGACGCAAAAACGTAGATTTACCGCACCCAGAGTCTCCGGCTACTCCAATTAGTACCACGCGTTCCGGCTTAGTCATAAATTCCCTCTAAATACTAAATGTGTCAATCAATAATTTTTCTCACAGCAGATTTTGAATCTAGGAGCTTACCCCAAAAGTATCGTCCCACGTTCTGGCTATCCAGCATAACGATGACAGATTTAAACAAATAACTTATCCGCCTATAGCAGTTACTCGTCCTAATTAGCCTAATTTTATAGCTGGTAAGTATTTAATCTTAGTGTTGCCCTAGATTTTAACAGAAGGGGGTGTACTCTCACAAGATTTACCTTGAGAAAGAATCTAGTTCCCTAGCAATTATCTGTTTAACATTCTGCCACAGATGATACAGTTTTTTTGAGGAAAGATTGAAAAATAGGAGAAATAGCTATAAATTTATCATAAACTTCAATAGTGCAATATCATGGTACGATAATATAGACCGTCTATATTTGCGTATCCAAACTAAGTTATAATACGCAGTTTGGGGATATTTTTCTTAAAAAACAGCCTTGTCCTCATAGATCCAGAATTTTTGCGGTATCAAGATACTGTAAAATGTTTTTTTATAAAGTCTCAGGCGATGTAGTTCAATAAAAAAAGATTAAAGTGATTCACTATTAACATTCTCGCAAAGACTTATCCTCTAATTTAGAAGATGAACAGGTGTGTTTTTTGCCATACCTACTGGTCTTGGGCGAGTGGACTGAGCAAGGCATCATGTATTTTAATGATGTTGTTTTCCCAGATGGCTAGTTTTGTGATCCGAAAATCCGGTAAACTAAAGCTCGCAGAAGGATGGGAATGATTTTTTTTGATAAACGGTTAAGTAAATATCGGAGTGGTATAAGGAATGTACAATCAAGGTGCTGTTGAGGGTGCTGCCAATATAGAATCAGGTAGCCGCGTCTTCGTTTACGAAGTGATGGGTTTGCGTCAGACTGAAGAAACTGATCAGACCAACTACCCCATTCGTAAAAGTGGCAGTGTATTCATCAGAGTACCTTACAACCGCATGAATCAAGAAATGCGACGGATCACTCGCCTAGGCGGTAAAATTGTTAGTATCCAACCTGTTACAGCTTTAGAGCTAGTCAACGGCAAAGTTGAATTGGTAACTGCTGAGATTACAGTTAGCAGAGATTCACAGCCAGTCAACGAAATAGTTGAATTAGCAACTGCTGACATTCCCGTTAGCACAGAAGTTAAAGCTGAGGTAAATGCTAATGAAGAGGAACATGGTAAAGCCACACCTGTAAGTAATGCTAGTGAAGCTAAAGGCTTTGCTAAATCACCAGCTAAGGAGAAAAAAGGCCAGACCATGACTCAAGCAAAAGCTAAAAAAGATGCTCATGCTGATGTTCCTGTGAACATTTATCGTCCTAATGCTCCGTTTATTGGTAAGTGTATTTCTAATGAAACCTTAGTTAAAGAGGGCGGAATTGGGATTGTTCAACATCTCAAGTTTGACCTATCTGCCGGCAACTTGCGGTATTTAGAAGGTCAAAGTATCGGGATTATTCCTCCTGGCGTAGATAAAAATGGTAAGCCTGAAAAACTCAGACTTTATTCCATTGCTTCTACTCGTCACGGCGATAATCTCGATGATAAAACAATATCCCTATGTGTTCGGCAGTTAGAGTACAAGCATCCAGAAACAGGTGAAACAGTTTATGGTGTTTGTTCTAGCTATCTGACTAAAATCAAACCAGGTGATGATGTTAAAATCACAGGTCCTGTGGGTAAAGAAATGTTATTACCTGAAGATCCTGAAGCTAATGTAATCATGTTAGCAACAGGTACAGGGATTGCACCAATGCGGACTTACCTGTGGCGGATGTTTAAGGATGCAGAAAGAAAAGCTAACCCAGAATATCAATTTAAAGGATTTTCTTGGTTGCTGTTTGGTGTGCCAACATCTCCCAATATTCTTTATAAAGAAGAATTGGAAGCAATGCAAGAGAAATATCCCAAAAACTTCCGTCTTACCTATGCTATCAGCCGGGAACAAAATAATCCCGCAGGTGGCAGAATGTATATCCAAGACCGAGTTGCGGAACACGCTGAGGCATTGTGGCAGTTGATTAAAAACGAAAAAACCCACACTTACATCTGCGGTTTGCGCGGTATGGAAGATGGTATTGATGCTGCTTTAAGTGCTGCTGCGGCTAAAGAAGGTGTAGTTTGGAGTGATTACCAAAAGGATTTAAAAAAAGCTCACCGCTGGCACGTAGAAACATACTAATTTGTTATTGGTCAGTGGTCATTTGTTATTGGTCATTGGTTATTAGACAATTAAAAGCAGATAATTAGTAGGTAGGGCTGATGGCTCTGCCTACAATTGTTTTATGTAAATTTCATGTGGGTGCAAAATCTGTGGCTGTTAAATTAGGAATACTTGGATTAGGTACAGTGGGAACGGGGACAGTTCAATTGTTGCAAGACAAAGTAGGTCGTCATCCGCTGTTACAGGAAATGGAAATATATCGGGTGGGTGTGCGATCGCTCACGAAACCCAGAGCTGTAGAATTATCATCAGAGGTGATAACTACGGATTTAGAAGCCATTGTTAATGATCCAGCCGTAGATATAGTTGTAGAGTTAATGGGGGGATTAGAACCCGCCCGCACACTCATGTTGGCAGCTATTAAAAATGGTAAGCACGTAATTACCGCCAATAAAGCCGTAATTTCTCGATTTGGTGCAGAAATCTTCACCGCTGCTAATGAAGCAGGTGTCTATGTGCTGCTAGAAGCTGCCGTTGGTGGCGGTATTCCTGTAATTCAACCCCTGAAACAATCTTTAAGCGTTAATCGCATTAGCGCTATCATGGGCATTGTCAATGGCACAACCAACTATATCCTCACCAGGATGCAAACAGAAGGTAGTGAATTTGATGATGTCTTAGCAGATGCTCAAAAATTGGGTTATGCTGAAGCTGACCCGACAGCGGATGTGGATGGTTTAGATGCTGGAGATAAAATTGCTATTTTGGCATCTTTAGGATTTGACGGGCGAATCAATCGGGAAGATGTTCATTGTGAAGGAATTCGTCAAGTTACAAAAACAGATATTGCCTATGCTGCTAAATTAGGATTCGTAATTAAATTACTAGGAATAGCTCAACATTTAGATGAAGATAACTCCCAACTTTCCGTGAGAGTTCATCCTACCCTAGTTCCCCACAGCCACCCTTTAGCTAGTATTAACGGTGTTTACAACGCTATTCTGATCGAGGGAGAACCGATAGGACAAGTGATGTTATTCGGTCCTGGGGCTGGGGCTGGGGCTACCGCTAGTGCAGTATCATCAGATATCTTAAATCTTGTTGCTACCCTCAAAACCAATACCACGAAACCAAATCCTCTCCTCGCTTGTAGACATCAACATTACTCGCAAATTACCCCCATTACCGAGTTAATAACCCGTTTTTATGCCCGTTTCCTCAGCAAAGATCAAGCGGGAGTGATTGGGAGATTGGGAACTTGTTTTGGCAATTATGGCGTGAGTTTAGAGTCAGTTGTCCAAACTGGCTTTCAGGGAGAACTAGCCGAGATTGTCGTTGTTACCCACAATGTCCGGGAAGGGGACTTTAGAGAAGCTTTGGCAGAAATTCAAGCAATGGAATCAATAGACAGTATTCCTAGCGTATTACGAGTGCTTTGAAACATAAAAAGATCAAAATATCCCCGACTTCTCAAAGAAGTCGGGGATATTGTCATTCTATTCTTAATTAACAACAAGATAGTTCTTCCTTATCAATTTCATGATAACATTTTTAAAATTGTTTGTCAATACCATAAATCTCTTTTTTCCCGTTGGCGTTTTTGCGTTTTTTAGCGAAACATTATGGGGTGATGATGTATACTTAGCACGGCTTAATAATTTGATTTAAGTGGGTAGGGGTTTAGCACTGCTAAACCCCTACAAATCTAGGTTTTTCGTAATTTTGTAAAAGTCCATGTCTCAACCGTGTTTAGTATAAATCAGGAAGACAGAGAATTGATTCCCTGTCTTCTAGCTAAAGTTCGTTTTAATTGAACAAGAAAGCACCACCAAAGAGGTTGATATTCGCATTGGCGCTGGTAAATCCAGATGTCCCTGATAAGGTCACTAATAACTGACCAGTACCAAAA
>NZ_LJOQ01000021.1:0-36034 GCF_001672255.1 Anabaena sp. AL09 | reverse complement strand
GGGAATTTGTTGATCAACTTATTGAAGACTTGGACAAACAGTAATATATGGATAGTTATGGGTAGAAATTATCAAGCTGTTTCTACCCCCTCTCAAGTCAGCCCTACTCAGGTCAGCACCACACAGGATACCACTCAGGTCAGCATTACTTAGGTCAGCATTACTTAGGTTAGCATCTCTCAGGTCAGCATCACTCAGGTTAGCCCCTCTCAAGTCAGCCTCAGTCAGGTCAGGTATTATATCTGGATTTTCCTCTCTCCACTCATTCCAAACCCCTACCCCCTGCTTCAGTATTGCTAAATGCTCTGGATTTGCCATAATCTAGTTTTTATACCTAAAATTGCCAATATTCGGATTTTAACCTAATTTCATTAAGTTTAATCAAAATAGCGATCGCATTTGGCGTTAACTAGCGATCGCTATTAGTATTCATCAAATTTTTGAAAGTGAACGTTTAACCAAAATTTTAACTTAGATCAAAAGATTTCTACTTAGGGCTTGCTGAAAAAGTCTTTTCGTGAGAAATCCGGGTCAGGAGTCACCGAGTCAGGAGGAAGAATTAGAAGGAGAGAAGAATGGTTTCAATCCTTATTCCTTGCACCTAATTCACTTTTTTAACCGGGAAACTCTTAATCTATCTAGGTTTTCGGTTTATTCAGCAAGCCCTACTTATGTATAAGATGGTAAGATGTGTTATTTATAAACACAACCGTGATCTTTCAGTTATAAATAATCTTTTTGTAACACATATTTTGAATCACATATGTGACATATATGCAATTGAAAAATTAAATCTCCCCTTGCCAAAATTAAGTACGAATCAAAAATTAAATCCCCATTTATAACAATAAAATGGGGGTTATTTAACTTTTTATTGATTCAACTCACATCAGATGAACTAACAAACATTTTAATCTATATAAACTGTGTTAAGTCTAAATGCTCTTCAATTTGAGTAGCTAAAGAATCTAACATTTGCTCTCGCTGTTCTTTGTAGTTAGCCACACCTGTGGGTAAAGATTTCAAACCCCGTTGTTGCCGGAGACGATTTACCCAAGCCCGTCGCCAAGGTCCATTATCAAAAATTCCATGTAAATAAGTTCCCCAAACCGATTGACAACTATCTACTAACCCTAAATTAGCATCATCAAATAAGGGTTGACAGGATTTTTGATCTGCTGGGTTTTCTATGCGCGAGCGCCCTTGGTGAATTTCAAACCCAGTCACAGGTAAACCCGCTTGGGGATAATTGGAAGTAACTTGACGCTGACGGGCAATTTTTTGACCTGTAATGACTGTCTTTATAGGTAATAAATTTAACCCTTGATATTTACCAGATTGTCCTTCCATTCCTTCTGGATCAGCTATAGACTGCCCCAACATTTGAAAACCGCCACAAATGCCTAAAACCGTGCCACCAGAAGCTGCATAGTTTTGAATTGCTTCTGCCATGCCGCTTTTTTGCAAGGTAATTAAATCAGCAATTGTGGTTTTTGTTCCTGGGATAATTACTGCATCTGGATGTCCTAACTCTTGCTTAGGATGCAAGTATTTTACCGTTACTGATGGTTCTGATTCCAAGGGATCAAAATCGGTGAAATTGGCAATTCTTGGTAAACGAATCACCGCAATGTTTAGTTCAGAGTTAGCTTTTGCTGGTTTGCGTTCTAGTAAATCTAGGGAGTCTTCCGCTGGGAAAACTTGTTCTAAATAGGGAATAACACCAACCACAGGTATACCTGTCCGTTCTTCTAACCATTTAATTCCGGGTTCGAGAATTGAGCGCTGTCCTCGAAATTTATTAATGACGACTCCTTTAATTAAGGCGCGTTCGTCTGGATCTAATAGTTCTAATGTGCCGACGACATGAGCAAATGCTCCACCTCTATCAATATCAACTACTAATAAAGTAGGTGCATTTAAATGTTTAGCAACCCGCATATTAGTTAAATCCCGGTGTTTGAGATTAATTTCGGCGGGACTACCAGCACCTTCACAAACTAGGGCTTCAAATTCCGTAGATAGGTATTGTAAACATTCTTTGATGGTCTGCCAACCGAGTTCAAAATATTGTTCGTAGTAGTCTGTGGCGCTAACTTTACCTATGGCTTTACCTTTAAGAATGATTTGGGATGTCATATCCCCCTGGGGTTTAAGTAAAATTGGATTCATTTCTACCAAGGGTACTACTCCCGCTGCCCAAGCTTGCACTGCTTGAGCATAGCCTATTTCGCCGCCACTGGCGGTAACATAGGCGTTTAAAGCCATATTTTGACCTTTAAAGGGGGATACTCGCAAGCCGCGCCGGGAAAGAATCCGACAAATAGCTGTGGTTATCAGTGATTTCCCTGCGTGGGATGTTGTTCCCACTACCATGATTGCTTTCATTTTTAATGATATTTTAGTATGTTGAGATTCGGTAGTGTATCTGTAAATAAGCTGTTATTTTTTTTAACTTGCATATCTCGTTATCTCGTTCCCAGTCTCAGACTGGGAATGTAGATGGCGGCTCTGCCGCTAGTGACATGAGGCAGAGCCTCAGCATTGGCATTCCTAGCCTCCGGCTAGGAACGAGGTCAAACTGTCAAAAGGGTAAACGTAACCAACGAGTCATAAAATCATTGTAGCGATCGCTCAGGGAAGGATTACGCAATTTCTGATCTTTTAACTTGACAATCAATTGATGACCCAAGGGAGTTAGGCGAAAACTGTCTGTAATGCCCTGTCCATCAACTTCTCGCCGCAATACTCCTACATCAATTAACCAGGCTAAAGCGTTTTCACAGGTCAATTCTGATAAGGGTTGCTTGGTGTAACTTTGCTGATTTCCTTTCTCCATTGCTATAGCACCTAGTTGGATACTTTGGCTAGTCATGGCTATAAACAAATTGAGGTTGAAGGGCGAACAGATTAGCGATCGCTCGGCTCTTTCTAGGGCTGTACTAGTATAAACTAAGGGTTTAAGGTTTGGGGAGTCCACAGTAGACATTTTTCATTACTCTAAGTTGTGCTTTTTGTCAATGCTTTGAAAATAAATACCTCTTTGGCAGAATATTCCGTAAGCAAGTTATTTAAATATTGTAAATTATTGTAAAATCTTGATTGCATAAAGATTTTTAAACAGGACAAAGTGAATTATGCCTCTATCAGTTGGTACAGACGCACCTGCATTTACCGCCAAAGACACTAACGGCAATACAATTTCATTATCTGATTTTGCTGGTAAAACAGTAGTTCTCTACTTTTACCCCAAAGATGACACACCAGGCTGCACCAAGCAAGCTTGTAGTTTCCGTGATTCTCAAGCTGAATACAAAGACAAAGATGTAGTTGTCTTGGGAGTAAGTGCTGATGATGAAGTTTCTCATCAAGCATTCACCAATAAATATAATCTGAATTTCCCCCTCTTGGCTGACACCGACAAATCTCTAATTACAGCTTATGATGTTGATGGTGGTGGTTACGCCAAGCGTGTTACCTACATCATTGATGGTAATGGCAAAATCATTGATGTTGATGCTGCTGTTAACACTACTACTCAAGCTAGTGATGTTTTAGCAAAACTGGGACTTTGATCATTAAGTATACTCAAAACGGCTTGATTGTTTGATTCTAAACGTAAGGGTTTAGCAGTGCTAAACCCCTACACATCTGGGTTCTTTGTCATTTGGCAAAAGTTTAAATCTCACCCGTGTTTAGTATAACTCCATAGGGGCGCAGGGTCTGCGCCCATTATTTCCCATTTAAGTGTTATTTACCTGATGATGGTAAAATCTGTAAGGGAAGTAGATTTTGTCCAGGGATAATGGCAGACGTGCCTGGATTTTGTTTTAGTTGAGGCTGAAGAAGTTTTTGTTGTGCAGTCCTGAATGCGGCTGCGGCTAGGTCTAGCTGTTGATTTTGTTCATCAGCATTCCATTGAATAGTTCCCATTTGTGCTTGATGAATCATGTTCATCATATCGAAACCTGAGCCATTGCCAGATAAAGGATTACTACTGCGATAGCCTTGCTGACCTAATGTATCACTTTCTAAACTACCAAAGGGTTGATTAGTATCAGCTAAGGTGGGTTTTACTACTAGCATAGAAGCAAAGCTAATCCCGGCGATAGTGGCAACAATAATTTTGTGAACTGGTAAAAATGGTCTTTTCATGAAATTTCTCCTTATATATTTTTAAGCAAGACTCCGGCGTAGTTGGGGTTGAATACTCAGTAAAGCCACTAATGCAAAACCTAGTAACACTAATAACGCTCCCCCAAAGGTAACATCACCCCAAAAGGCGTGCATTACTATATCATTTAATCCCCAACTGCTGTGTAGATATAAATAGCGAATCGGTTCAATCGCATAACTGAGAGGGTTGAGGGTAGCAATAACCTGTAACCAACCGGGCATAAAGGATAAAGGCGCTAAGGCTGTGCTGGCAAATAATAATGGTAGGTTAGTGACAAAAATTACGGCGATAAGTTCAATGTGTCCGGGTAATGCAAAGGCTAAACCCAAGGAAATAGCGGTGACACCCAAAGCCAGTAGAAAGACAATGAGAGCGATCGCACATAATCCTGTAAAATCAGGTAAGCCAGCCCCTAAAAATGCCGCTGCTGCCACAATTACCGCTGCTTGTAGTAAACTTTGGCTAATAATAAAAATAGCAGAAGCAAAAACAATTGAAAAGCGTGAGGCTAGAGGTGCAACCAGCAACCGATTTAAAAAGCCAAATTCCCTATCGAACATTACAGGTAACCCGGCATTCAAAGCCCCAGCAAAAGCAGTAAATACTATGACACCTGCTGCTAGAAATTGTCCGTAATTTGTCGTACTACCAAATAAGCCTGTGGGTGCATTTTGGAATAATGCCCCAAATAAAACTAACCACATGACAGGCTGAATAATCCCGGCTATCAGGCTAGAGGGACGGCGTTGGAGTTGAATAAACAGACGACGAGTTAAAGCAAAAGTTTCTTGAACAATTTCTGCGAAAAAATTGGAGGTTGTATCAGCAACTACAGGAGATGAGATTAATTGTTGCCAATTCACAGCTACTTTATCATTACTCATAGAATGTTAAAATTAAAAGGCATCAATTATAAACATTCCTGCAACTTGTTAGTTAACAAAAAATATTTATAATTCTTAACCCTATATTACAACGAATCCCCAACAAGATCAAAGTAGAGAAATTGCCATTTTGATGCTGTTACTGTCGAAGCCAAAATACTGCGATACTATACTCTATACATAAATCACATAATATAAACTGATCATGGAGCTAAATTCCTTACCGACAGAGGTAATTTTGACACATCCGCGTCAGTCTCTTGGTAAATTACAACTTGATTGGACACCCCAACCGGGAAATTATCTTGATTTTGCCGAAAAAACCTACGTAGTTTTAGAGCGTTGCCATAGATATCAGCTTAAAGGAGGACGCTATAGTTTACATAATATCGCTATTTACGTACAAAAAGCCCAAAGACCAGAACAGAAAAGTTTAGTAGAAGGACGTTGGGTTATAGGTGATGCTACCTGTAACTATAATGCTCTTTCAGAAATTATGCGTTGTGCAGTTAATCCAGAAGGACCTTGTAAATCTTGTCGGTTCTATGAAAGTTAGTTGTCAGTTGTCAGTTATCAGTTGTCAGTTGTCAGTTGTTCGTTGTTCGTTGTTAATTACCTATTACCCATTACCCATTACCTCACCGACAGTTAACCGAGTCCCATTGACAAAATCCCATCCTGACTGGGGACGTTTACCCGTTAGCTGTACTTCTCGCAATAGCAATAAACCTACCCCTGTTTGGACAATTGCTCCTAGTCCTTTAGTAATATTAACTACCTCTCCAGGCTGTCCTGATATGGTTGACAAATTGGGTATTTTATGAACTTTTCCTGGTAATGGCTCTGGTAACTCGTGAATATAGGCATCTTCTAGGGGGACAGTAGCAGTAATTTTCAATGCTTGGTTGCGAAAAGTTGCTGTACAGTTAGGATAAAATCCGCGAATTTGATTATGTAATTGGATGGCACTTTGTCCCCAGTCCAAGTTATAATCTGGCTTCTGAATCAAAGATGCGTAAGTAGCTGCGGTATGATCTTGGGGAATCGGTGTAACTTCTTGACGTTCTAGTTTGTATAGGGTTTCTATGAGTAAATCTGCACCAGTAATAGCCAACTTTTCGGCTAAAACCTGAGCATTATCTAGCAATTGAATTGGTATAGTCGCTTTTAGAAGCATATCCCCTGTATCCATGCCCCTATCCATGAGCATAGTTGTGATCCCCGTTTCTTTTTCTCCGTTATATATACTCCACTGAATTGGCGCAGCCCCTCGATACTGAGGTAAAATTGAACCATGTACGTTAATACAACCTAGCTTAGGCATATCTAATATCTTCTTAGACAAAATTTGCCCATAAGCAATAACCACAAATATATCTGCTTCTATCTGCTTGAGTTTTGTTAAGGTTTCAACATCTTTTTTAACTCTTTCCGGTTGCCATACTGGAATATGATGATCTGTAGCAAAGGCTTTCACTGGTGAAGGTGTCAGTTTATTCCCTCGTTCTCGACGTTTATCCGGTTGAGTGACTACGGACATCACCTGAAAATCCTTGTTTTCTAAGAGTTTTTCCAAAGTGGGAACTGCAAAGTCAGGAGTGCCAAAAAATACTATTTTCATTACTTATTAATTATTAATTACGAGTCATGAGTCATTAATCAATGGTAAGTGTGTTCCTCATCACTGACAACTGCGACATCTGAATATTAATAGAATTATGTTGAGAATTTTTGATTAAGGCAAGGAATTTTTGCAGTTTGATGGTATAGTGTTTACTATTGGTTCAGCGAAAACAGCCTCAATACATTATAATACTTGCGGTAATTAGTTCAACTATCGCCATTTGCATCTACTATTGATGATTTTTGTGTGTCTAGCTGTGTTTTGCAGTCAGTTATTTCTCTACGAAATCAAAATTATTCAATAATTACCCAAGTTAAAAATAAACTGTATTTGCTTAATCGCAGCATTTACGAGTCTAAATTCCAGTTTGTAGGTTGGGTGTATGAATTTAATGTTTTTGTTTATTGTTGATTGTGCAGCGGTTAATCTCAAGTTGCCAGCAATAGATAAGTTTTAGTTGAGTAAAGCTGTTTGTCTGGCTATAAACAGGGTATCTTATTTTAAACTGGCTTTAGCTAAGAATGTTTTCAAGAGCAAGAGCATATCTAAATCTTGGCTACTAGCTTTAGTCAATTAAAAATTCATCTATGTTCCACTTAATTGAATCAATTATCTCGTCGAAGCTTTTGGTTTGTTGGTAAACATATAGACATAGCTTTTTCCATTCCTGTATAGATACTGCCCGCACTTAGCAACTGCCCCTAGAGAGTCTCATCATGCTTAAACCCCTTTTGGTGTCAGAATGGTTCCGTGTTAAACCATTTTTCAAGTACATTGCCATTGTTATAGTAATTTCACCCTTCCTGGGAATGTCTATTCATGCTACCTTAGCGAAACAATCAGAAGTAGCAAATAGTAGGGCGAAAAATAGCAGATCTCAGATAAAATTGGCAGAAAGTGCTGCTACGAGGCAGTTAAGTTTACAATTTGCTCAAGTTAACTCTCACACAGGAAAAATACTTGTTGGTGAAGGAATACAGTCATTACCAAAAGATATAGTTATTTCAGGGGCAGAAAGAGAAAATTCTCAACTGGGGGATGATGTTGTTAGCAAAACTGTACCATCAGTTAATGTTGCACAACTTCAAAGCAAGACATCTATTAATCAAGCTAATTTAATTCAAAAATTAAAAGATGCCAAAGAAGAAACTGATTTAAATTCTCCAGTCAGTGGGAATTCTCAATCTCAAGAATTAGCAATATCAACAGTTACTCCTAAAAATGGAGAAATACCTGTTAGTGAACGGCCAAATGAGTCGGAAATGGCACAGACTGACCCTATAGGTAGTCCCCATCCGATACCTTGGCAATGGATTCTGGCTACTCAGGAAGCGATTGGTGCTAAAGGTGGTTCTGGTGTTCGCTACTATCGGAGTATTCCGGTGATTTCTCCTGATGGCAAATATGCGATTTATAGTCGGGTGCAAATGGAAGTAAAACCGGAAATGCACAATAGCCGAGTTAATAGCGTGTTGTTTGTGGAAGATAAACAAACTAAGCGGTTACGGGTGATGACATCAACCAGTGTGGTGATTGATCCCCTGTTAAAAAGACAGGCAATTTCGTCAGCACAAGGGGATAATGATGGTAAAATTGGGGTATTAGTGCCTGTTAGCTGGTCTGAAAAAGGCGATCGCTTTCTCGCCCGTAAGTTTGTGGCTATTTTTAATACAGCAGATGCTACAGATCAGGCTGTAATTTGGAATCGTCAACAGGATAATCTCAATGTGGTTAGTCCTGTACAATCACAAGATGATCACGAAAAAATAGCTATTTTGTTAGGTTGGAGTAAAAAGCAGCCTAATAATGTATTATTCCGTGCTGGTGAATTAGGTGAAGAAAATTGGCCTTTGTTACAAGTAGCTAATGATGGCAGAACTGTAGATATCTCGGCAGAAGGTGATCAGGCTGTGACTTTTGGTGAAAAAGGTAGCATTTGGGCAGATCCACAAGTTGCTTCGCGCTAATTGATTAATTGCCCTCAAAATGGCTTAATCGTGTGATTCTCTAGTAGTCTGTCAATCCAAAGATGACGGGTAAAGGCAAGCAGGGGGAGAAGAGGGGCAGGGGAAGTAGGAGAGGGAAAAACAGAAGTTTTTTCCTATCATTACCCGTCAAAATAAATTTGACGAACTACTAGGTAGGGGTTTAGCACTGCGCTTTACCATTACACATTTAGTTTTTCCCTAATCTTGTAAAAGTCCATTTCCCAGTTGTGTCCCTCTTCCCGTCCTTCCTCTTTAATTTCCCGATAAACTCGCGTTTCTTTGAGCGTTATTCCTAACATAGATTCTACCTCTTTGATTTGCAAGGTGATGTTATTGACCTGTTATACCAAATTAGTTTGCTGATGAATCGCGCTAGTACAGCAATCAGTAAAGAATAAACTTTTGTCCAAAAATTACTCTTGCGAATCAATACTAGTTTAGTATGGTAGGATGGCTGAGTGGTGTGAAATTTTGGAATTAATTGTACAGTAATTAATTTCTTTTTACATACCCATTCATGAACAGTTTTAGAGAATCAAAATTATTTTGATCCTCATATAAGTATTACAAAATAACAAATATCTGTATAATAACACTAATTCATATGTTTTCTGCTTTATCTCTTTTTTCAGGTGCCGGTGGGATGGATATTGGTGTTCGTCAAGCTGGTTTTGATATATTAGCTTGTATTGAAATTGATCCCTACTGTTACCAAACTTTACAAAGTGCTATTGAGAGAGAATGTCTGAAAACTGCTCTTCTTCAGAAAGATATCAAGCAAATTCAACCATCTCAACTAATGAAGGATTTGGACTTACAATCTGGTGAGTTAGACTTATTGTTTGGTGGTAGTCCTTGTCAAAGTTTCTCTCAAGCTGGTAAGCATGGCTCTTTAAATGATCATCGCGGTTTGCTTCTATTTGAGTTTGTTAGATTTGCAGAAGCTTTAAAGCCTAAAGTAATTGTTATTGAGCAAGTGAAAGGTTTATTGAAAGCCCAGGATAAATCTGGTAAAGTTGGAGGTGTTTGTGAAGCTATCACAAGCCAGTTAAAAGAATTGGGATATAGATTAAAAGTAAGAATTATTAATTCAGCTAACTATGGTGTAGCTCAAGTTAGAGAAAGAGTTTTTATGATTGCCATAGAAACAGGGAAAAATTTTGATTTTCCGTTGCCAACTCACGAAAAGTTAGACAATCAGTTTTCGTTATTTCCTCTCAATCAATATGTCACAGTTGGACAAGTTATACAAGGATTAGGTAGTCCTTCAAAAGATAAAAATAACCAACCGGAAGATAGCCATATAGATATTACACCAGCCGGAGATATAAGGCGTATTCATGGAGTACCGGAAGGTTCTTTCTTGGCTAAAGAATTGCATCTTCCAGAAACTCAAAGATGCAATCTGACAAAGAAAGATACAACTAAATTTCGTAGGCTTTCTTTTTCTGAACCTTCACTAACTCTAAGATGTGGAGAAATTTTCTTTCATCCTGTTGAAGATAGATATCTTACTCCACGCGAATATATGCGTATTCACGGATATCCTGATAATTATTTCCTGAAAGGTCCTGTTCGAGGTCGTTCAGGTAAAGTTAGGTATCTAGATCAGCATCGGCAAATTGCTAATTCAGTGCCTCCACCAGTTGCTTACGCTATTGCAACGGAGATTACTAAATTTCTTACTCCAAAAACAGTCCTGAATGAGTCGTCGAAGTCAGAGTTTATTCATGTTTAAATATTAAAATTACTGCAATCAATACTTACATAATGCCTACTATCTTTGAATTATTTGGTTTTCCTGTAGATGACCGTAGTGAAGAAGTTGAGATCATACGAAAATCTCGTCAATGTCCATTTATGGGTGCAACTTGTGACGGTGGAGGAAATCGCTATCAAACCAAAATTAAACTTACACAACAAGAATCGCTGACTCACTACTTTAATAGTGATGTCACCGAAGTTATACCTGGTGTGTGTTCAATTCAATCAGGTCAGGATATTTGGGTTGTATGTCCACATCGATTATTTTCAGCAAAATTTGATGGTGAAGGTGTACCTTCTATTAATCGTGCTGTGCAGCAATACGAGCGTGATCTACTAATTCATGCAGGGTTGCCGACTGGAACTGATATTGGTGCTTGGGCAGAAGTATCTTTAAAACATCGAGTAGCTGATGCGGAAATCAACTATCATTTTGATTATGTTTTAGCTCCATTAGTTGAAACTTCTTTGAACTCATTATTGAAGCAAAGTTGTTTTTTAGGATCAACTAAAGAAGATTTAGATGATCTTATTAAAGTAGCAAAAAAGAGCGGCTATTTTCAAGACATAAAGAAAAATCTAGCTGATGTCTCAATTCTTATTCCAGATATTTATAATCCTTTTATTCTAGAAGTTATGACCGCTAGTACAAGTGGTTCTGATACTGAAAATTCTACAGATATGCGAAGTGCATTTCGTAATGCCTTGCTAGTTTCTGAGCATACCAGCCCAGGAATTAATAAGCGCCAAGTTTGGGGTCGCATGGTGACACAATTGTTTGCAAAGACAGCATTAGCACATGAATGGAATGGACAAACTATCTGGGTTATTCAAGATGCCTTGCTTCGCAATATTGAACTTACTACTCGTCTAAAAACTGTCGATGTACCAAGCAATCCACAACGGAATATTAGTCTAGTGATCATGCAATATTTTACTGGTATAGATGGTAAAAAGCAGATGTCGCTTCAAGCTACTATAGATGGTGATGCAGGTATAAATTTTGATGGAAGTAATACTTTTACTGACATTTTGTTACCTAAACTAGCTCCTCCAAAAGTTGAGTTACTAAAAGCAATTCTGAGAAGGAAACTGAATGCAATATTTAGACTGTGAAGTAGTTTAAAAGACGCTGCACAGTAGCGATATTGTCACGGAATCAGCAAAACTATTACTGGTAGATGACGTACAAGGGTTGAAAAAAAGGTGCGTTAGGCTAAAGCCATAACACACCCCAATTAAACTAGATTACAAATACAACTAAGGATACAAACCCCGATCATTCAAAGCTTGCGCGACTCTACCTACACCCAAAGTATAAGCAGCTAATCGCAGATTTACCCCCCGTGCTTGCGACTCATGAATCACCTTGCGGTAAGCCTGAACCATCAAATGTTCCATTTCCCGGTTAACTCGTTCTTCGTCCCAGAATAGGTAAGAAAGACCTTGTACCCATTCCAAATAACTCACCACCACACCTCCAGCATTGGCTAAAATATCCGGTAACACAGTCACTCCCTGGGCTTCTAGAACGCGGTTAGCTTCCAAAGTCACCGGACCATTAGCAGCTTCTGCAACAAATCTGGCTTGAATTTGATGAACATTTTCTGCGGTAATTTGGTTTTCCAAAGCGGCGGGGATCAAGACATCACAAGGTAAAGTTAGTAAATCTGCATTACTTATGGGTGTCCCTTGGGGAAATCCCACCACACTGCGGCGGTTTGCAGCAGAGTAGGCTTTGACAGCGGAAATATCAAGGCCAGCTTCAGAAAATATACCACCCGCACCACTGGAAACAGCGATAATTTTCGCTCCTTCTTGGTGTAGTAATTCTGCCGCAGCCCCGCCCACATTACCGAAACCTTGAATTGCTACCCTTACTCCCACAAGGGATTTACCCTGATCTGCAAGTGCTTCACGGACAATAATCATGACACCACGTCCGGTCGCCATTTCGCGTCCTAGAGAGCCACCAATAGATAAAGGTTTACCTGTAACTACTCCAGGTACAGAATGACCAACATTGACAGAGTAAGTATCCATCATCCACGCCATTTCTCGCGCTGATGTTCCCATGTCTGGGGCGGGTATATCTACTGATGGTCCAATGTCCTTAATTAATTCACTAATATAACGGCGGCTAATCCGTTCTAATTCCCCCACACTGAACTTTTTGGGGTCTATGGGAATTCCCCCTTTGCCACCACCATAGGGAATGCCTAACAATGCACATTTCCACGTCATCAGCATTGCTAGGGCGGATACTTCCCGTAATGTCACCGCTTCATGGTAACGAATCCCACCTTTATAGGGTCCTAAAATATCCGAATGTTGTACCCGATGTCCTGGGAAAACCCGGATTTCGCCATTATCCATTTTTATGGGAATGGAAACTGTAACAACTTTTCGTGGATGACTGAGTATTTCTACGATACCTTGATCTAATTTTAATTCTTTAGCCGCCCATTCTAAATAGCTACAAGCTTGATCATAAGGGCAAATATGCGCCGGAGAATGATTTTCCATAAGTGGGAGAGATGTTGTCACCATAATACTTACTCCTCATCACAGTATCTTCGTAAACCGGATTGATATAGTTAGCTTATCCTCTTTTTGAGAAAAGATATCAATTTTGTAGTTTTTGTTACAATTTTATTTTTTTTGTAAGATACTCCGCGATATCCCCGACTTCTTAGAGAAGTCGGGGATCTGAGGGTTACTAGTTAAAATGGACTCAACCCAAATTTTCGATAAATGTCTCTTGTGTAAAACTCCCATGTAAACCATAAGGAATATGATGTTTAAGGTGTAATTTAGCAATTGCACCTTTTTGCAGGTTTTGGGCATCTAAAATCACTACATCAGAACGATGATGTTCTGCATCATAAACTAACGCTATTAACCACCCATCATCTTCTGTTTGGGAATTTGGACGAGGAATAAAAATTGGTTCCCCTATAAAACCTCGCGGTGCTGCACTCCATAGTTGTTTTCTTCCTGACTCTAAATCTACCTTAAAAATGGCTTGTAATGGTGCATTCACCGTTGATTGATGAGCGGCAGCACTATATAAATAACGATAGGATTTACCTACGTAATTCGGGTGAATTGTGGGAAATTCGGTGGGACGAGGATCTATTAACTGATTTTGCACTTTATTCTCTGATAAATTCAGATTAAATCGCCATAGTTGGGGAGGTGAATTTGTATCAAAATCAGTTTTTCGATAATCGCTATTGGGTTCGACTTCTGTTAATGATTCATAGCAAATGGAATCAATGATAATTTCATTACCCACTTCAAAAGCATTAACATGATGGAAAATAAAACCGGCTTGGGTTTCTAAAACTTTGACATTTTCACTTTGTGTTTTGCGAGGGATAATAATAATTCTTGTGGGTTGATTTTTTTGAAATTTAATACATTGGGCTGCGCTGGATATTCCCAAAGCAAAAGGTATGGGGTTAAAATCAACAGGATTTTGAAAGAAGATACAGTAATTTTCTGTAATTACAAAATCATGAATAAAACAAAAACCAGGAACGCTATGATTTTGTTTGCTGGTAATTTCCCCATTTGTGTTCAATTCAAAGATTGTAATTGTGGTTGATAGTCCCGGTTTAATAGCAAAGTTGACTAAGGTGCCATTTGGATCAATTCGTGGGTGGGCACTAAAGGCTTCTCCTTTGGATAAAACACCGTTAAAATATTCATTTCCTAATGTTTCTAAGGTTTGGGGATTAAGTGAATAAGGTTCGGCTGCTTCCCATAATGCTAAGAGTTTTTTACCCCAATAAATCACATTTGTATTAGCAATGTTTTTAATTTTTAAATCAAAAATGTTAGCTAACCAACCACCAGGTTTTTGTGTACCAAAAACACCACGATAAAGAATTTTACCCGCTTTCTGTTCTGCTAAATAACCGGCTGTTTGCACAAATCGGTTACGAAAATGGGCGCGGCCATTGGTAAATGTAATGCGGCTAATCATTCCGTCACCATCAAAAGGATGATGTAATCTTTCCTTGTTGATATCTAATAAACCAGCCCCGTTCCTAAATAATGTTCCTGCTAATTCTGGAGGAATTTCTCCTTCTATATCATCAATCCAATAGTCATATTCTTCGGTAAGAGATTCATATCCTCCTTGCCAGTCTTTGAGGGTATAGGATTTCTCTAAAACTTGACTATCTTGGGGTTCTAATATTTGCATTTTTTGTTTGCTATGCTGAAAAACTAGATTGATTGACTATGCTCAATCTCAATTTTAGCATCTGGTAGCCAGTTAATAAAAAATATTGGGATAAGTGAGCTACAGTTAGTAATAATGATTAACAACCATAATGAATCAAATTGATGTTCTGTGATTCCCAACCATTTCATCATGATTGATCCTAATGCGTAAGAAACTGTTCCTCCTAAATTAAATACAGACATTATTAAAGCAAAGAATGTGGCCTCTATGCCGGGAGGACAAAGTTTTGTTGATAATACTAATATAGGCATAAATAAAACTTGCCCAATCACAGTAATAATTAAACTATCACCTAAACTGAACCAATGATCATCTATTCCTAAAAGTCTGTTGGTATGAGTTACTAATAATAAAGTTGTCATTCCTAAAGCTGTGGATAGAAAAATCCCCCAACTAAACATAATTCTAAAGGGGATAGTTTTCAGGTAACGTTGAAAAGCCCAAACTCCAATTAAGGAAGCAAAACTGGTGACTAACCGAACTCGCCCTAAAAATTCTGGTTGAAATTGTAGTTCGTTAGTTGTAAAATAGAAAAATGCTGATTCGGCATTTGGTGTAGCGTGCCAAACAAATATAAATGCTGTTGGTAGCCAAATTGCTTTCTGCGTAATAGCTTGGCGTATTTGTCCTAATTGATATTTTGTGTTATTGCTTTTTTTATCATCTTTATTAATAGGTTTTTCGGAAATTAACCAAGCTACACATGAGATAATTAGCGGGAATAATGCTGTTATTAAAAATACTGTACGGTTGGTAAAATATTCTAAAAGTAAGCCGCTAAGGTAAGCTGTACACAAGCCACCTATAGCTGAACTACCCCAACAAAGAGATTGTAAAGAACCTATTTTGGCTTCTGATTCACTTCTAGCTCTTTCAACTACTATGGAATCAACTATCACATCACTAATAGCTACAGAGAGAGAAGAAAGTACAATCATAATTGTGGCTGTTGTGCTAGTATGAACTGTTGTTCCTAAACATACCAAAGCCGCACTTCCCAAAATTCCAGATAGGACTATATAAGGCTTTCTATGGTAGCCAAATAATGGTAAACTATCAGAAATAAAACCATATAATGCCTTAGTCATCCAAGG
The DNA here is from genome assembly GCF_001672255.1 of Anabaena sp. AL09. Lineage (NCBI taxonomy): Bacteria > Bacillati > Cyanobacteriota > Cyanophyceae > Nostocales > Nostocaceae > Anabaena > Anabaena sp. AL09. The sequence continues at coordinate 20,248 of NZ_LJOQ01000021.1, read as the reverse complement.
TATGGTACTGATGCCCACGATTACTGACATCTGCACTGGACTTAATAGTAATTCATCTTTGAGAAAAAAGCTAACAGCTAAACGGGATAATGCCAAGATGCCTTGAACAAAATAGATGGTAAGAATTGCTATTAACTCAGCACTAGGTTCGTTACCTAAGAGAATTTTTTGGGTTAGTAAATCTTTGAATTTGGGTAAGGTAGAGGAGTCATTTAGCATTTGGATGAATAACAATTAAGTTTTATTTACTTTTATATCATAGATTTTTAAATTGGGGATAAGTTTTTATTAATTATGAATAAAAGCGAACAACCATGTTCAATGAATTGCAATACTTTTGATACATTTATAGAATTTGTATAAGAGGATGTTTTAAAAGTTTTTAATGTGTAAACAAACCCCTCTCCAAACCTCTCCCCTACCAGGAGAGAGGCTTTAAAACCCCCATTCCCTTGTAGGGAAGGGGGGGAGTGGGGTTAGGTTTTTGGAGATTATGGGTTTCATATAATACTTTTCAAACAACCTCTAAGTTTATCTACCAAAGGACATTCCGCAGATGTGACTGATGATTATTGATAAGTAATCAGACAAAATTAATTAGATAGTTTTCTGCAAATTCTCTGAGAATTTTTTTAACAAATGCGACGAAAGTTTTCCAATCTTTCTAAGAGGGTGTTTGAAACCTTTTTCGCGTGGGATCTTATCCCCCTAAATCCCCGTTGAAAAGGGAGACTTTGAGGAATTTAGCCCCCCTTTGTAAGGGGGGTTGGGGGGATCTCGATTAATTCTGATACTTTTCAAACATCCTCTAAGCAAAGCCAAAAATTTCTATTTACTACTTTCAGCAAGCCCTATCTACATCTTTGTGGTCAAATAAACAAAATATCCCACCAATAATGCCGAAATGGCTTATGGGTGGGAATCATGGTAGTTTAGTTAAGAATTTTTCTCCAAGTAAAAACTAGGTTCTTCCCGGTTTTTTCTTAGAAATCATCAAGAAACTGACCAATACGACTAATTACAGGGTCTACTTCTTGAGGTATGGCTGGTGCCATGGCTGGTGCCACGCTAACGCTATCAGAAGGAATACAAGTAAGTGGTTCCTGATTCAGGATGATTGTCAACTTTGCTACTTGTTGAGTAAGTTGCAACATTTGACTTTCCATAGACTCCAAACGATGAGACTCTTTAGCGAAAAAACGTTCTTCAAAACCAGCTATTTGATTTTGGATCTCACCGATTTTTTGTTCAACCGTGGTTACATTTGCTATCTTAGAAGTTAGTTGTACAGGTTCTGGGACACACAAAAAGTTCCAAAGAGCCTCTTTGCACAGGTCACTGAAAGTTTTATCTGGCTGTGTCTCTAAGTAGTTTTCCACCTGCGCTAACAAGCTCTCATCAGCAATTTCTGGATTGAACGTAACGGATTTAACTACCTTTTTTGACCATTGGAACATCGGTTTTATGACCTAGCACGAACAGCAGCAGATAATTGCGCTTCTCCATAAATATACTGCCCCAAAGCATTAGCCTGGCGAGAAGGTGCAGCTAAGTAAGCGTTGATTTGAGCTTCTTTGAGCAGACGTTGGACATCTTCCCAGAAAAATTCTCCACCACCACCTGTAATAATCACATCAGTTACCCGCTCTGGCAACCACGCTAACACACGAGAGCAAATTTCCCGTGAAAACTGTTCTTTGAGGTTAGGCAGAAAATCATCTAAATTGGTAGGTTTACTAGCACCTTTAGGACGATAAAAGCGATCGCCTTTAGGCTTATTAACCGCAGAAATCAGTGCCAAAGATTGACTATCAGCACCCTGTACTTCCGCAGCTACCAGTTCATAAAACTTGCTCATACCAAAGTCTTCACTCTTAGAAGCAGCCCTGGCAAAGCGGAAATTATCCACCATGATCATATCAATGGTTTGGTGGCCAATATCAACAATCCCCACAGATATTTTCGTAAAATCGGGAACTGCTGTGCCTTTATTAGGTTGAGTTTCTGACCACAGCAAACTACCATAGCCTTCGGGCATTACCCAGACTTTGCTAATATTCAAAGCTATGGATTCACCTCGGAAATTCAATACATGAGGTCCAGTTACCAAGCTAGTTAACTGTGCCTTTTCTTTTTCAAATTGTTCCAACGATAAGAACGGTAAACCCAGGACAACGAAAATTTCATCTCTGAGTTTAAAGTACCCGGCAGATGATAATACTTTGACCAGAGCATCTTCGACCTTAGATTGGCCAACGCCAAGATTAGCCCCAAAATCGGCGGCTAATTGCCCTACAGCATAACCACTACCTTGATACTCCAGCCACAAATCCATCAGTGGGTCAGTTGCCTTAGCCTCAAATACACCGCCGCGAATTTGCTCAATTGATGTTTGCTTGACATTGGCAGGAATGAAAGCCACATTACCGGGTTCACGGCTCACACAAGTCTTTGTAGAGGTTCTACCTAAATCCACACTCAGAATAGTTTTACCGGTAATATTGCTTGGCTTTCCAGGATTTACCGAATTCATGGGTGTCGCTGCTGCTGGTTGACGGTTCATGGAAATGGCAGCGGCATTCATTGGATTGGCTACGGGGGGTTGGTCTGTCATGAAATCTCCTCTTTAAAAAGTTATCATGCTCATCTTACAAAAAAGGTGAGCTCCAAAAAATTTTAGGTTGGGTTAAGTGTAACTAGAAATACGTGAAAATTGAGAATAGGCAATGGTCAATTTTCGATGATTTAGCATTTTTGATGGCGGTTTTCGGTAGATGTCCGGCTTTTCTTCCTGATTTGGTGTTTTTACGCTTGTAATTGATTTGCCAACAAATCAACACTATAGCAAGTAGTCCTACTTTAATTGCTAAAATTAGTTGCAGAAGATTATTTTATCAATACTCCTGAGTTCTGACTCCTGATATAGTGGGAGAAAAAATCATTAATTTCCCCCCACTGCCAGTTTTAGCTACATCTAACTAAATGCTTGATGTCAACGATTGAACTCTGGATTCCGAAGACCACTCTAATGGATTCCAAACTCTTTCTTCTAAAGCCATTTGCTCAATTAAACTAGCCAAACGTAAAGCTTTGAGAGCTTGTTCACCACCGACAGAAGGCTGATTGCCACCACGGACACAGTTGACAAAATGCTCTAATTCTGCACTGAGAGGCTGAACATTACTGGTATAAACCTTTTCGATTAAACCATCTTGTCTATAGAGGACTTTTTGGTGGTCAATCAGAGGATTTATCGATGTTTGCCGATGTACCAATATCTCATTAGTGAGAAAATCTGCTTCTGTAAATGAATTTTTACAATGGGCAACTAAGCGGCGAATTTTGCGATGAGTAACTTTGCTGGCTGTAAGCGTGGCAACAACACCATTGGCAAACCCCAAGGTGGCAGTTACATAATCTAAATAACCTGAGTCTAAAGAACGAGTCCCACTAGCAGTCAATTTTACTACTGGTGAGGCGGCTAATTCTAGCAGCAAATCAATGTCATGGATCATTAAATCCAGGACTACGGAAACATCATTCGCCCGCGCTGAATAAGGACTCATGCGGTGAGATTCTAAAGCCAAAACTTCCTCGGTTTTGAGGACTTGGGTGAGTTCCCTGAAGGCGGGATTGAATCGCTCAATGTGACCAACTTGCAAAATACACTGAGATTCGGCCGCAGCATTAACTAGAGATTCTGCTTCAGAAATACTAGCCGCTATGGGTTTTTCAATTAAAACATGGATTCCTGCTAACAAACAGTTGATACCCACAGCATAGTGAAGCCGTGTAGGTACAGCAACACAAATTGCATCTACATGAGGTAGTAAGTCGCAGTAATCTTCAAAAAACCGGACTTTGTATTTGCTGGCAGTTTCTAAACCACGTTCGACGTTAATATCGGAAACGCCGACTAGTTCCACATCTTTCATGGAACTCAGGACGCGGGTATGATGTTGTCCCATGTTGCCAACCCCAATCACACCTATACGGATGTGATGCGGCTGACTGCGCTGTGAATATAGATTTGGTTCTGACACTGATATGCTATCTTGCACTATTGTTCTCTCCTCAACCACCAAATTTAGAGACGCTACGGTCGTTGGCCTTTGTACTTAAACGCCAGGTTTGATTTGTCTTAAACCATCCAGATGGTAACATAGTGATTATCTTTATGAAGAATTTCAAAGTTTGGGTTCAGTTCCCGCCATCTGGTAATCTTTTCGGTCAGCAGTTGTTAATTATCCTGTTTTATTCATCTATGGGAAAAATTATGTGTTTTTTTGGGTTGACTGTGTAAATTTCATAACTTCTTAGTAGAAATTCTCAGGTACGTATTTGGGAAATTAACTAAGTTCAATAAATACCTGATTTTTACATGGGTAAATTAATTACCCTTTCTATAAGTAAAATTACAAGTCATCAAATAGTTAATACTCAGAGTATAATGTTTTAGACGATTTATACAATTGATATTCTCATTCCTGAGAGTCTTTTTGGACATATTTAATTTTTGTTTGTGGCATTTTGTTGATTTTCCCATCTTTTGGATGCAATTTGTGAAGGACTGGGTAATTGGTCAAATTTCCCGCTTCTACCCCTGTTTATTGATCTCCCATTTCTTATTCTGAATATGAAAGCTGTAATTCTGTTGTCTGGTGGTTTAGATTCTTCGACAGTTCTTTACAAAGCAAAGGCTGATGGCTGTGAATGTTACGCTATTTCTTTTGATTATCAACAGCGGCATAGGAAAGAATTAAATTCTGCTTTGATGATTGCTAAAGCGGCTGGAGTAATTCAACATCAAGTGGTTAATTTTGACTTGGGACAATGGGGTGGTTCAGCACTGACAGATCACAAAATTGATGTACCTAAAGGGCGCTCGCTGGCCGAAATGGCGGATAATATTCCTGTAACCTATGTTCCAGCCCGGAATACCATCTTTTTAAGTTTTGCTTTGAGCTATGCCGAGGCGATCGCCGCAGAAAGAGTATATATTGGCGTTAACATCCTAGATTATTCTGGCTACCCAGATTGTCGTCCTGATTATATCGAAGCTATGCAGGAAGTTTTCCGCTTGGGAACAAAACAAGGACGTGAGGGAGAAGCTATGAAAATTATTGCTCCGTTAATTGATTTGAAGAAGACAGAAATTATTCAACTAGGTAATCAATTAGGAGTTCCTTGGGACCTCACTTGGTCTTGCTATGCTGGTGGTGAGTCAGCTTGCGGTGTCTGTGATTCTTGTCAGTTGCGATTAGCGGCTTTTGCAGAATTGGGTTTAAAAGATCCTGTTGATTATTCTGAAGTTGGTTAGAGGTTGTTTGAAAAGTATTATATGAAACCCATAATCTCCAAAAACCTAACCCCCCTCCCCCCCTTCCCTACAAGGGAATGTCCTGGTTAAAAGTATCAATAGTATGTCTAAGAAAAATAAAACTGAACGTGAGTCACTGGAATTTTACTCGACTTGTGTGTACACCGTAAGGTCTTTAGACCGGGGAGTGTCAATTTCCTTCTTTCCCCTCCTGACTCCTGACTCCTTGATTCCTGTCATATCCCCAGGTGATTTTGCAATGCTTGACGCATTTCGTTGACGGGGACTGTTTCCTGTTGTAACCAGATTTTTAAGGCTGCTGCACCTTGTTGGACAAGCATTTCTAAACCATCAATCATAATTGCTCCTTGTTTTTCGGCTAGGTGCAAAAATTTGGTGGGTTTAGGGATATAAATTAAATCATAGACAATGGCATCACCAGGCAAATAACCCATTTCTTGACTACTCAATGGCGATTCATCAACATGGGGATACATTCCCATCGGGGTTGTATTTACCAGTAGGTTAGCTTGGTGGAGTAGGTTCGGTAATTCTTGCCATTCATGCACCTGAAATTTATCTGCAAAGGGTGAATTTTCCCAACTTTGAGTAAATGCTTGTAATTTTTGTAAATTCCGCCCTACCACGTGAATTTCTGCCAAACCGAGTTGAATACAACCCGCTACCACAGCCCTCGCAGCCCCACCATTCCCTAAAATTACCGCTTTTTTCTGACTCCAATCTTGATGATATGTTGTTTGTAAAGGGGCAATAAATCCTGCCACATCTGTGTTTGTCCCCACCCATTTATCACCTTGACGAGTGACGGTATTCACTGCACCGATAGCTTGAGCAATCGGGGAAATTTCGGATAATAACGGCAATATTGCTTGTTTGTGGGGAATTGTGATGCTAAATCCTACAACACCAATACTAGCAAAACCTGCGATCGCTCTCTCTAAATTTTCCGGTGCAACGGGAAAAGGCAAATACACATAATCTAATCCCAGTTTAGCCAAAGCCGCATTGTGCATCAATGGTGAAAGGGAATGTGACACAGGATGTCCAATAACTCCCAAAAGTTGCGTTTTTCCAGTAATCATTTTTATTAGTAGTCAGTTGTTAGTAGTCAGTTGTCCGTTGTCCGTTGGTTAATAATTTGATTTACAATTATTCACAGTAACTTAATATTTCTTTGTAATATGCAAACAAGTATCGCTTCCTCCACAAATCCGATTCCTGGTCAATACTGGCAATGGCGCGGACACAATGTGTACTATGTACAAGCAGGAGAACCACACCCTCAGCGTTCACCCTTGCTATTAGTACATGGTTTTGGTGCTTCCACAGACCATTGGCGCAAGAATATCACAGAATTAAGTGCAGATTTCCAAGTATTTGCCATTGACCTGTTAGGATTTGGGCGTTCCGCCAAACCTAATTTACAGTATAGCGGTGACTTGTGGCGCGACCAACTCCATGATTTTATCAGTGAAGTCATTGGTCAAAAGACAATTTTAGCAGGTAATTCTTTAGGTGGTTACGCTTGTTTATGCGTTGCTTCCCAACGTCCTGACAGTGCTGCTGGTGTGGTCTTACTTAATAGTGCTGGTCCATTTTCCCCACCAGAAAATCAAATTCAACCTGCTATCAATCCTCTACAAAAAGTTTTAGGTAAAACTGTTAAATGGTTTTTTAAACAACGTTTAGCCCAGTCTTTATTATTTCAATATACGCGCCAAAAGTGGGTAATTCGCCGAACCTTAGCAAAAGTTTATCTTGATCAAAGTGCAATTACAGATCAATTAGTAGCAGAAATTCAGCGTCCAGCCTTTGATAAAGGGGCGTTAGATGTATTTATTTCTGTTTTTAGTAGTCCTCAAGGGGCAAAAGTTGACATTTTACTTAAACAATTAACTTGTCCATTATTGTTATTATGGGGAGAAGCAGATCCTTGGATGAAAGCGCGAGAACGTTCCCAAAAATTCCATGAATATTATCCCCAATTAACAGAATATTTTCTCACAGCCGGTCATTGTCCCCATGATGAAATTCCTGAACAAGTGAATTCACATTTACGGGATTGGGTAATTAATTTGAGTTGAAAATAAAATGGGCGGGCAAGATGCCCAGCCCACAATATTTTAATTATGATTTTATCTAATTGACATCTTCTTTAAGGTATATTTATTTAGTTATAAATTGGTAATATCAGATTTTGATAATTACTTCTTTAGACTCACGTATATAAATCGAAAACCTTTAAAACTAAAAATATAACTCATGTCCATAACACTAAAATTATAGATATAATGACACAATCTGTAGACACAAAACCACAAGTTCAAGAATTGCGTAACCTGCTTGCAGGTTTTGAATGTGGGATGTTAACCACAGTTGATGATGATGCCACTTTACATAGTCGTCCTATGTCAATTTGTAATGAAATTGACAATGATGCTACACTCTGGTTTTTTACATTAGTCAATTCCCATAAAGTAGTAGAAATCGAACATCATCAACAGGTGAATATTAGTTTTTCCGCACCTAATCAACAACGATATGTTTCCATATTAGGAACAGCCCAATTAACAAGAGATCGTAATCAACTGCAAGGAAAATGGCAACACAAATTACAAACTTGGTTTCCAAAAGGAATAAATGAACCAAATCTTGCATTACTGAAAGTCAAAGTTAATAAAGTAGATTATTGGGAGAGTTCATCTAGTTCTAGTCCGGAAACGATTAGTTTTTTGGAACTATCACACCGTTAATTATATAAATTGCCATAATCCCAATAAAACCAAAATTACAGCAATTTTCACATATTTAAACCACAGCTTAAATTAATTTCTTCCTTTGCGCCTTTGCTCCTTTGCGCCTTTGCGCGAAACAAAAATAAGATGTGGTTTATTTACTTAAAAATAGCTGAAATCATCCTAAAAATAACTTATATGCCGGATTATCGCTTTCATTGCAATAATGATAACCAAGATTATCTAAGAATGATTGCCATTCTGTTGTTTCATGGGGGGGAACTTGCATTCCTACCAGAATTCTTCCATAGTCTGCACCATTATTGCGATAATGAAATAAGCTAATATTCCAATCGGGAGACATGGAAGTTACAAATTGCATTAAAGCCCCTGGACGTTCCGGAAATTCAAAGCGATAAAGTAGTTCGTTTTCTGCAAGGGGAGAATGTCCTCCTACCATGTGACGCAAATGCAGTTTTGTTAATTCATCATCTGTTAAATCTATGGTTTTTAAACCGTGAGATTCAAAATTTTCGACCATTTTAGCAGCGTCGGCACGATTTTCTATTTGCACACCTACGAAAATATGCGCTTCTTTTTGGTCAGCAATGCGATAGTTAAATTCTGTGAGATTGCGCTTACCAATACATTCACAAAACTTTCTTAAACTACCTCTTGCTTCGGGAATTCTCACTGCAAAGATGGCTTCTCGACGTTCTCCAAATTCTGCCCGTTCTGCCACAAAACGTAACCGGTCAAAGTTCATGTTAGCACCACAAGCAACGGCAACGAGGGTTTGATTTTGAATTTGTTCACGTTCTGCGTAGAGTTTTGCGCCAGCGATCGCTAATGCCCCCGCAGGTTCTAAAATAGAACGAGTATCCTCAAAAACATCTTTAATTGCCGCACAGGTGGCATCTGTATCCACTAAAATAATTTCGTCTACATATTGCTGACATAGGCGGAAGGTTTCTTCTCCTACTTCCCGCACCGCTACACCGTCAGCAAATAAACCCACCTGAGACAATCGCACTCTTTCGCCAGCTTGCAATGATTGATACATGGCGTTAGCGTCTACAGGTTCAACACCAATAATTTTAATATCGGGACGCAACCGTTTAACATAAGCTGCAATACCAGAAATCAAGCCACCACCACCAATAGCCACAAATATGGCATGAATGGGTTGCTGATATTGTCGCAGGATTTCCATACCGATTGTTCCCTGGCCAGCAATCACTTCCGGATCATCAAAGGGATGTATAAAAGTTAACCCTTTTTCTGCTTCCAGTTGTCGGGCGTAGGCGTAAGCATCATCATAGTTATTGCCATATAAGACAACTTCTCCTCCCCGCGCTTTGACTGCATTTATTTTTACCTGGGGCGTAATCACGGGCATAACGATGATGGCTTTTGTTCCCAAGCGACTGGCAGCTAAGGCTACACCTTGGGCATGATTTCCCGCAGAAGCCGCTATGACACCCTGTTCAAGTAAGTCTGGGGTGAGATTGACCATTTTGTTATATGCACCCCGCAGTTTGAAGGAGAAGACTGATTGCATATCTTCCCGTTTCAGGAGGACTTTATTATTCAGCCTCGCGGAGAGGTTCGGGGCATATTCTAGTGGTGTTTCTTGGGCTACATCATAGACGCGGGCGGTGAGGATTTGTACCAGGTAGTCGCAATACATATCAAGGGGTGCAATTGGGGTTGGTTGTTAATTCTACCGCTTGTTGGTTAGTTGGAGAGGATGGTTTTGGAAAATGATTTTGCCTCTCTATTAGCAGGTAAACTCGCTATAATAGAGATTTTTGCGGCTGTTAGTCGCTTATAAAAATCCCAATTGACAACATTCTTGGGTGAGATAATAGTTCTATTTAATAGAGGGTAAATTAATGAAGCAACAGTTAAATATCGCGTTAGGTCAAGCGTCAAGCCGGGGATTAATATTACTACTCCCTATTTTGGGAAATTTTCTCTTTTTAGCTAGTGCTAAAGCAGATTTGACTAGTAGTCTGACGATTGAAGTAGAAGGACTGAAAAACAAATCTGGACAAATTTGTGCTACTCTTTTTGATCAAAGTAAAGGATTTCCTGGTGATAGTAAAAAGGCTTGGCAATCCGAGTGTACTAAAATTACAGAAATGCCTCAAAAACTGATTTTTAAGGATTTAAAACCAGGTAATTATGCTGTTGCATTAATCCATGATGCCAATGGCAATGGTAATCTTGATACTAATTCTTTTGGTATGCCCACAGAAGGTTTTGGATTTTCTCAAAATCCAGAGGTTTTAACCGGACCTCCTAAGTTTAATGATTCGGCTGTTACTGTATCTAAAACTAATACTGATATTAAGATTAAGATGAAATATTTCTTTGGTTCTTAGCTAGAGACAGCGTAACCTACAATTATTAATTAACAGTGGGTTACGCTGCATCAAATTTATATTCCTTCTTAATCCTTTTTCCCTCGGAAAAAATGAACAGTTACGCCATTTATTCCAATTCTAAAACTTTTTGAGTATTCTCACGACGACGCTGTTCTTTCTTTTCAAACTCAGCTACACAGCTACCTTTATCAACCATTACACAGCTTAGATAATTGGTGATTTCAACCAACCCTGCACGAAGTGCTTTACCGACAGGGGCTTTGGTTGTTTTTTGATTATCACCACCAATATTGATACCAGAAAAACATACCTTCGCCATTTTGTCAAAGTGCTAACAAAATATGGGTTTCGGACTATGGGTTTAAAGTTCTATTCAAACTTTCCCTGTTTTAATTTTTGTATCCCCATATCCAGCAAACAAATCCTAAAACAAAATAAAGAAATTCACTTTTCAACTACCAGAACTATAGAATAATAGTAGTAGTCAGCAATACATAAAATCTATATTTACTGTCATCAAGACAACGGTTATCAGCAAATGAGTACAATTGAATATATGGAAAAATATCTTGCCTAAATAGCTGCAAAGACTGACAGGTTCAGAGATTTCTTTTGAGTACAAAAAAGCTGCATCCCTAAGCCGAAAATACCAGTACCCCTGTAATTAAAAGCTAGTACCCCTACCCCAATAAAAAATGTAAATTTGTTTTACATAGGGGTTTAAACCTATTGAGTACAAGCTTAATAAATTTAATAAATCTAATCTGCATTGCTAATTTTTGCTGCTGGGGAGTCATCTGATATAAGCATGAAAACAGTCCCAGCTATTTTCACCTAACAGTACAAATGCACCAGTCATTAAACAGGATCAGTAAAACCGAGACTGTAAATAAAAAGCTCCGAAAAGATGGAAGTTCTCGACTTTTTTTAGCACCATTAATCAGTGATTTTCAGATTATTTTTGAGCGTGATCCAGCAGCACGTAATTGGTTAGAGGTTATATTTTGTTATCCGGGATTTCATGCTCTTTGTTTACATCGTCTTGCACATTGGTTACATATCCACAAGGTGAGTTTTATTCCCCGGTTGATTTCTCATTGGGGACGGTTTTTCACAGGTATTGAAATTCACCCAGGGGCAAAAATTGGTAAGGGTGTATTTATTGATCATGGCATGGGTGTTGTGATTGGTGAAACTGCCATTGTGGGAGACTATACACTTATTTATCAGGGTGTCACATTGGGAGGAACTGGCAAAGAAAGCGGTAAACGTCATCCTACCTTGGGTAATAATGTGATAGTTGGTGCGGGTGCGAAAGTATTAGGAAATATTCAAATTAGCGATCGCGTCCGCATTGGTGCAGGGTCAATTGTCTTGGGTGATGTGCCTCCAGATGCCACTGTAGTCGGCATTCCTGGACGGATTATTGCTCCTAAGTCTCATAATCGCATTTCTCCCTTAGAACATGGCAAATTACCCGATATAGAGGCAGGTGTAATTCGTTCTTTACTCTCGCGGATTGAGCAGTTAGAAAAACAAGTCCAAATTCTCACCAATCATCACCGAGACGATCAATAACGTCAATTTCATAAATCTTGAATTACTAATGTCACAAAATTGTAAGTTTTTAACTGTCGGTGAACAAGTTTTGCAGATTCCTTTAGGTGATAGATGGTGTATTTATCACCGTTTGCAAGAGTTGATGATTTCCTGTTCCTGTCCTCCGGATGGGTCTTTGCGCGTGCAAGTTAATAACCTCCAAGAAGCGATTCTTGTTCGCAGTACATTAATGCAATTTTTTGCTTCTCGTCATCAGTTGGTGAAGTGGTTAGAAAATTGTTTGTGTAATGGTATGGAGTAAAGATTACTGAAAACAATGATGTTTGTTTGATTGGTATTACTAATTACCATTGATGATTTTGAGAATGTCTAATCAAAAGCATATCAAAGATTAATTCTTGATGCAAGTCTGATTTATCTCAAGTCATTATTCACTCACAAACTATCTTGCATATTCAAGATAATTCACATAAGCTAAGGTTCACCCAGTTTGCTAAAACTAAAAAAAAATTAGTAATTGCTGATGGGAATAACTTGTACCTTATGTTGATTTCAATTGTCAATGTCCAATTATGCTGATTAAGAGTAGTGATAGGAAGTTACTGCAATTTCTCCAAAAAGAACTAGCACTTTCCCAGGCTGATATTGCTGTAGCAACGCGACATCCTGAGTTCAATCATGGACCTTTACCGATGCTGCTTTGGCAATATGGTTTAGTGGATTTACAACAACTAGATAGAATTTTTGATTGGCTTGCAGAACATCCTGAATTAAGGTAGATGAAAAATTACCAGTACCGCAAGGCGGAATTAAAAATTAAAAATTAATAATTAAAAAAGCGGATCATACAAGCTTTTTAATGGTTTTTAATGGTTATCTTATTTCCGCCGCAGTGTAATAGTGAAACTATGAGGTGAAAATTATGATTACTAGTTTAATTGCTGGCATGATTATGTTATTTTTTACAGAATTTACTAATATTTGTATGGGTTATTGGCTACTAACAAAATTCACAAATAATACCACGAAAAATATTGGATAAATTATACTTATTTTTTGTTTCTTGTCATACAGATGCAACAGCAATATTTGATTAATAATTAAGGATCGTAAATCATGAATCATGATTTATTCGCTCAATTAAGAATTTATTGCCCATCTACCACCATGAAAAATTGTAGCGAACAAGGATATTACAAAAAACTCCGCTAGAGGGACCTTGAAAATGTATCAAATCATGATTAATGATACGACATTACGTGATGGGGAACAGGCAGCAGGTGTTGCTTTTAACTTAGAAGAAAAAGTAGCGATCGCACAATTTCTCGATGCCATTGGTGTCCATGAATTAGAAGTAGGAATTCCGGCAATGGGAGAAGAAGAAATTCGCGCCATTGTTGCCATTCGTAACTTAGATTTACAAGCTAAATTATTAGGTTGGAATCGGGCTGTTATCTCAGATATTAAAGCTTCTATAGCCTGTGGATTAGAGCGAGTACATATTGCAATTCCTGTGTCTGGAGTGCAAATTGCCGCTAAATTTCATGGGCAATGGCGAGTAAGTTTACAAAAACTAAAAGACTGTATTAGCTTCGCCTTAGATCAAGGTCTTTGGGTATCAGTTGGTGGCGAAGATTCTTCTAGAGCCGACGAAAACTTTCTCCAAGATGTTGCCATGTTATCACAAGAATGGGGAGCATCTCGGTTTCGGTTTTGTGATACAGTTGGGGTACTTGATCCCTTCCGAACTCACCTTAAAGTTAAGCATTTAGTATCAACTCTATCAATTCCTATTGAGATTCACACCCATAATGATTTTGGACTAGCAACTGCTAACGCCTTAGCCGGAATCAAAGCTGGTGCTGTATCTGTAAATACTACCGTTAATGGACTAGGAGAAAGAGCCGGAAATGCAGCTTTAGAAGAAGTAATTATGGCTCTAAAATGTATTTACGGTGTTGACTTGGGAATTCAGACTCAACACTTGTTAAAACTATCTCAATTAGTCGCTAAAGCTTCCGGTGCTAATGTTCAACCTTGGAAAGCAATTGTGGGTGAAAATACCTTTGCTCATGAGTCTGGTATTCATGCTCATGGTGTATTGCAAAACCCAGTTACTTATGAACCTTATGCTCCTGAAGATGTGGGTTGGGAACGGCGTTTGGTCATAGGTAAACATTCTGGCAGACATTCATTATCTAACCTATTAGAACAGCATGGCATCTTTCTCGATTCTCAAGAAACCCAAGCTATTTTAGATGTAGTCCGTCAGCAATCAATCCTCAGAAAACGCAGTCTCACTACAGAAGAATTATTAAATTTAGTCAGCGAAAAAAGGTATTCCCATGCAACGTGATGAAATAGAACTGGACTCGCAACCCATTTTTGAAATTGGTCAAAAAGTTCGAGTTAAGAAACTAATCAAAAACGATGGAACTTTTCCAGGTAGAGAAATTGGGGAAGTTTTAGCCAAAATTGGTGATGTTGGTTATGTCTCCAGCATTGGTACATTTTTGCAAGCTTATTATATCTATGCTGTACATTTTTTGGAAACAGGGTACATCATCGGTTGTCGAAAAAGAGAACTAGAATCTGCTGAGGAAACACATGAAAGTAATGCTCCGAATGAATGATGCTGGTACTTTAGTTGTCTACGTCCCTAAAAAAGATTTAGAAGAAGAAGTAGTCAAAGAAACAGATGGTGCAGCAGGTAAAATTCTCACTTTAACTAATGGTTGGGAATTAGAATTTAGTGAATTTCCCGATAAAAGTCGTTTACCCGTAACAGTAGAAGCTAAACGTCTTCCTTAAAATCTCACAAAATACTAAGAAGGTAACAGGCAAAAATCTCTTTTTTTCCTCTTCCTTCTTCCTTCTTCCTTCCTTCTTTCTTCTTTCTTCTTCCTCCTGACTCCTAAGTTATTAAATTTTCTCTTGAAAAAATTGGGTTATCGCAAATGGGTGAAAAATATTTGGCTTTATCGGAATTGAATATTGAAGGACAGTTTTTAGGTTTTGCGGGGAAAAAAACTGGAAAATATAAGCATTTACAGTTAGGAATTGCCGGGGGAAATATCAAAATTAAAATTCCTAAAAATTTACGTTGTTCTATAGGTTTATCTTTAGTCCCTGGTGAGCAAATTCATATAGATGCTATTAGTAAATTAAACCCCCGTAACAGGAAATTAAAACTCGAAGCTTATCAAATTCAAGCAGTGGGTTTTTGTCTGATCAAAAATCCGCTTCCTCTTCCTCTTCCTCAACCTAAAGCCAAGATTATGGTATGTCAAAAATCTGGTTGTCTGAAACGGGGTGGAAAGGGGTTATTATCAGACTTAGAAAAAACTTTGGGCGATCGCGGTTTATCTGATAAAGTGACAATTGAACATACCGATTGTCAAAAACGCTGTAGCAGCGCCCCCAATTGTGTTTTAATGTTAGGTAAAAAGCAATACAAAAAAGCTCATCCAGAAGCGATCGCATCTTTGTTAGAGAATCATTTGAGTTAACTTGTCAATATATCTGACAACATCGTTGCCAAAAGTACACCGCATTATCTCGTTCCCAGTCTCTGACTGGGAATGCTATCACAGAGGCTCTGCCTAAATCTGTTATTCAAGGCAGAGCCTTCTAGAATTAATTCCCATACAGAGTATGGGAACGAGAAAAATCCTCTAAATTCTAATTCAGACAAAAAGAAACAATCTAAAAATACCTAACGTCAATAACAAAACAATTTGAAAAATCATTAACCCAAGACAAATTTGAACAATTCAACAAATTGAGTTTCCCCGCACCTCCAGGTTCAGCAGATTATATCATCTATACCCTAACCAGTCAAAAAGCCACAACCCAATATAATGACATCTCGCAATCTCAACTACCAAACAAACTAGATAAAGTTGTCAAAGCCTGGAACGAATTAAAAAATAGCGCCGACTTACTTAACCCAAATCCTCAACTATTGAAGTTGGGGATTTAAATCACACTTTTAATTTCTGTATTTCTTCCTTCCTTTGCGCCTTTGCGCCTTTGCGTGAGACAATTTATTTATCATCCCTTCTCCACCAAACCCTCCAAAACCTGCTGCAAATCACTCGTCAACTCAGCCACAGATTGTCTAGCAGCAACCCGACTACCTTTATAAACCGGATAACGTCCAGAAACAGAAATTGGTGTACTCACAGTTATCTTCACCTGCTGCTTACCCAATTCTGGACGATTTAAAGGAATATTCCCCTTAATTTTATTCACCATATCCCATAAAAGTAAAGTCATTTCTGCAAATCTTTCCACCGTTGGTTTTTCCCGGATATAAATCCCAGAAACAGCTACAAAACTCTCAACTAACCTCATGTGCCACATCCGAAAATATGCTTCCTCAGCAATTCTATCTCCCAAACTTTTATCAATAGATGATAATAATTTAATATCCTTAAAATCTTCCCTAAATATATAATTCCAACCTGCTTGTTCTACCCGTCTACATCTATCATTCCAATTCCCTCTAGATGGTAAATCAAAATATTGTTCAGCAATAAATAAAGCGATATTCATTACAGCTTGTAACCGATAAGCTAAAGCTTCATTTCTATCAGTAATTTCCCCATTAGTAATTTTTTCATCTGGCAATGTTTGATGATAAAATTTAGTATAAAATTGCTCCATTACCGATAATAAATGTTCAGCTAACCCTAATAATCGGGGATAAAGCGCAGCAAAAGAAGCCTCAGTTTTCTCTTGATTCACAGATAAACCACTAGCTGCCTCTAATTCAGTTAATAAATTTGCTATATTATCCCAAGGTTCATTGACATAACTATATTTAATTCCTATTGGTAAAATTAAGACTTCCTCATCTCTTCCCGCTTTTTGCAAATCTTCCGCACACCAAAAACCCATCTGTGCGATACCCGGTTCTAACGGACTAATAATCTCCGATAAACCATTTGTAGCACCCTCGGGCGCAGCAGCCATGGGAAACTTACCATTAATATACAAATCCCGCGCGGAACGCAACCCAGTCCAATCGGCTTTACCGCGTTGAATCGGAGTTCCCCCCAAATGGGAAATTACCCAACCAACTTGAGAACCAGCCCAGAGAGGAATGCCCCGATCATAGATAAAATGGGCATGAAGTGGATATTGTAGCTGTGTACCCCCAACTTGTGCTACTTTAGGCAAGATTTGGGACAGTAAATAAGTTAAACAAAGAGGGTCTGCTGTTTGAGGATGACGAAACGCCAACATAAACCGGATTTTACCATCCTGAAACCGCTGATAACAATCCGCCAAAGTTTCAACATTTTCTGCTTCAATGTTGCTAATAGGTGTTTTCCAGCGAATCCAGTTAGGTAGCACAAAATGTACCAACTTTAACAACAAGGGGTTAAAAGCTGGCGGAATAAATTCTAAGGGTGGTTGTGCTTGATACATTGCTTCCGACAAGGTAATTATCTCCTCAAGTTACATGAAAAAAGTATTTTTTCGCGCAAAGACGCAAAGGAGCAAAGACACAAAGGAATAGATTAACTCATGCTGTGGTCTAGGTTGTAAGTCTTTACTACAAAATTTTTTTGACTACATGAGAATATTTTAGACGTAACTAATTTGAAAAATTAGCAAATAAAGGTAAAAACAATGCGATTATCACAAATGTTATTTGTTACACTACGGGATGATCCTGCTGATGCGGAAATCCCTAGTCATAAGTTGTTACTCCGTGCTGGATATATCCGTCGCATTGGTAGTGGGATTTATGCTTATCTTCCCCTAATGTGGCGGGTTTTGCAAAAAGTTTCCCAAATTGTCCGGGAAGAAATGAACGCTACTGGCGCACAAGAATGTTTATTACCACAGTTACAACCTGCGGAATTATGGCAGGAGTCGGGAAGATGGGATACTTATACTAAGGCTGAGGGAATTATGTTTTCTTTCGTGGATAGAAGAGAACAACAATTAGGACTAGGACCAACTCATGAAGAAGTAATTACTACTGTTGCCCGTGATATGATTCGTTCATATCGTCAATTACCTGTACATTTATATCAAATTCAAACTAAGTTCCGTGATGAAATTCGTCCTCGTTTCGGTTTAATGCGTGGACGAGAATTTATCATGAAAGATGGTTATTCTTTCCATGCTGATGAAGAAAGTTTGAAAAAAACTTACCAGGAAATGTACACTGCTTACAGTAATATGTTGCGGCGTTCTGGTTTGGCTTTTCGGGCTGTGGAAGCTGATTCTGGGGCTATTGGTGGTTCTGGTTCGACAGAATTTATGGTGTTAGCAGATGCGGGAGAAGATGAGGTTCTCTATACTGAAGATGGTAAATATGCGGCTAACGTAGAAAAAGCAGTTTCTTTAGCAGCGGAAGCGGAAACTTCACCTTTTACAACTTACGAAAAACGGGAAACTCCGGGAATTGATACAATTGAAAAACTTTGTAATTTCCTCAAATGTTCTCCTACCCAAATTGTCAAAAACGTTTTATATCAAACTGTTTATGATAACGGTTTAACGGTTTTGGTGTTGATCAATATTCGCGGAGATCAGGAAATTAATGAAGTTAAATTACAAAATGAATTGACTAAATTAGCTCCTGAATTTGGTGCTAAAACTATTCTGACTCTAACTGTACCAAATGCTGAAGCCCAAGAAACGTGGAAAGCTAAATCTTTACCTTTAGGTTATATCGCACCAGACATTGCTGATGATTATATTGCGGGAAGTAAACAGGTAAATTCTCAATTTGTGCGGTTGGTAGATCAAACTGCGGTGGAGTTAAAGAATTTTGTTACTGGTGCAAATGAAAGCGGTTTTCACGTAGTTGGCGCAAATTGGAATGAGCAATTTAAATTACCTGCTATAACCGTAGATATTCGTAAAGCAGAATTAGGCGATCGCTCCCGCCATGACTCAACCCAAACCCTACAAACAGCTAGAGGCATCGAAGCTGGTCACATCTTCCAATTAGGTACAAAATACTCTCAAGCGATGGGTGCAACTTATACCAACGAAGAAGGAGAAGAAAAACCTTTAGTTATGGGTTGCTATGGTGTTGGTGTGTCTCGGTTAGCACAATCAGCCGTAGAACAATCCTATGATAAAGATGGGATAATTTGGCCAGTAGCGATCGCACCATATCACGCCATTATCACAATTCCTAACATTAAAGATGCCCAACAGATCGCCGTCGCCGAAAAACTTTACACAGAACTGAACAAAGCAGGGGTAGAAACGTTATTAGATGACAGAGATGAACGTGCAGGAGTTAAATTCAAAGATGCAGACTTAATCGGGATTCCCTTTAGAATAGTCACCGGACGAGCGATTACAAATGGTAAAGTCGAAGTAGTCAAACGCGCAAATCGTGAATCTCAAGAAATTCCGATTGAGGAAGTTGTCAATACATTGCAACAGTGGATTAAAGAAGCGATAGAAGGGTAAAATACAACTCTTGTGGGGTGGGCATACTATGGCTAACGCCACGCTGCGCTATCGACAAGCTCAGTACAAGTCTTGCCCGCCATCATCATAGATCATTTTCACTCAAACCGGCAATTTTTAAGTAAGTGGGCTGAGAAAAACCAAAATGTGTCAAGAAAAGTAAAATCGCCCAAAACTTCTTCACTCTTGCATGAGTGCCTCTTTCCTGTTGCCTTGCCATAACGACAATTTTTAACGCCAACCTACTTAATAAATTTAGGGTAGTATTAAATATACTTGTAAATACGCAATAAATAATCAAAATTAACATTAGCCTTAATCTTTCCTTGACGGGGCGACAAAGTATGATCAAAGACTCATAAAATAAGGATTATAGGCAGATACGAAGAGAAATGGTAACACATCAAAATCCGTACTAAATAAAAATGTTGCCTATGTTGCCTGTATTCTATCAGACATATTTAGAGACACAATTTAGCCCCAGCGAATATCTATTTCTAAAAATAATAATTACTGTATTACTTCACCTTCGCCACGTCAGGGACAAGCTAGACCTTGATTATGCAGTGATGAATGGAGTTAAAGCTAGGGGGGAAGGTATTGCCTAAAAAAAATATTTCCCAACCCCCTTGACAAACCCAAAAAGGATTGCTATATTGATTAAGTGCCGAAGAGAGAAACAACTCCCGGCAACTGAACCGAGAAAAAATAATACTTTGAAAGAATAGATTAAACCAATCCTCGTCGTGAAGATAATTGCAAGAGGATTCGAG
>NZ_LJOQ01000020.1:12930-76793 GCF_001672255.1 Anabaena sp. AL09 | reverse complement strand
TTTTTGAAAATATTAAAACCTCAAATCCAATTGGTGTAGGGGTTTCAGGGATATTTTACCGAAAATATCATAAAGGGAGCGGTAGAGCCATAAATACCAAATTGTAACTGCTTGGTAAACTAGATTAAAAATAAGAAAAGAATTAGGTATAAAAGCAGTAAATCCTCCAACAAAACCTGTTACCCAAACATTCCAAAAAAGATATGAAAACCAAAATCCTGTTGGTTGAAATGCCTTTTTTCTAACCCGATTATCTAAAAAATAAAGGAGTTGTTTGGGTGTAAAATATAAAGTGTTATTAGCAGAAATATCTGCTAATGTTTTAGAAAACATAGAATCAGTAATTTTCACATTTAGCATACTTGTGGGTTCAAAAACAAAAGGATGATTGCATTTTAAACATCTTCCTTGATTTGCTGTTCTGTCTTTTAATTTATTATCAGTTCCGCAGTTAATACATTTCATGGTTTTCTTGGTTTTGATTTTGGGGATAAATTAATAATTAAAAAAGTTGAATTTTAGATGATTTGATTATTAAGTAAAATGCTGTAATCTTCCCGTTTACGAATTAAATGATGTCTACCATTTTCTAATAATACTTCCGCAGGTTTAGGACGATGTGAAAAATGTGAAGACATAGCATAACCGTAAGCGCCAACATCTAAAATAGCAATAATATCGTCAATTTTTAAAGCGGGAAGTTGACAATTTTTGCCTAAATAATCTCGTGAATATGTGGTATTTCCACAAACATCAGTTAGATATTTTTCAGAAGTTGAATTTTTCAAAGTTATAATTTCTCGATAACCTCCATGTACAGAAATAACAGCAATATTAGCAATAGTAGAATCTACACCAATAATTTGTTTTTCTCCTTGCCATTTTACCGAAACAACTTTAACTAATAAAGTAGCACAACCCGCTATAGTAGAGCGTCCTGGCTCAATCATTAAATTAATATTTCTGCCAATTTTACTAATTTTATTAGTTAACTGATTTCCAAATAATTGCCAATTAAAAGCTACATGATCATGATGATATGGATAACCAAAACCACCACCAAAATCTAAATATTGCCAATCTGGTAACTTTTGTGCAATTGCTAAAACCGCATCAATAACATCAGTAAAGGCTGTTGTTGCATTAGTTCCTGTACCGCGATAAAAATGTAAACCAGAAATCTTTAAACCCGCAGCCGAAGCAATAGAAACAGCCTCATCAAAATCAGCCGAACTAACACCAATACGACTATCCTCCGACACATTCAACCGCAAACCAATATTTAACTTTTCTGTTGTGTTTCTCTGTGTCTTTACGCGAAATAAAAAAACCTCACAACACAAACGCAACTGAGAAATACTATCTAAATTGAGAGTTGTTACACCCCAATTGATAATCTGTTCCATTTCCTCCCGATTTAAATTACTACCGCTATAGACGATATCACCAGCATAAAAACCCGCATTTAAACCCAAATAAATATCACCTGGAGTATTAGCATGAAGTCCCCAACCGGCGTTTTTAAATATTTTTAGTAATGCAATATTACTATTTGTTACACTAGCAAAATGAAACTGAGTATGGGGATAACTAATAGCTTTGGTAATATATGAAATAGTTTGGCGTAAAATATCGCCGTTGTAAACGTATAAAGGAGAACCGTAAACTTGCAATAACTCCTGTGCAAGTTCTAATTCTAAATTTGGGATTGCTGTAACTTTTTCCATAACCATTGAGGTAAAATAAATGGATGAGATAAAGACTTTTTGCCTAATTTAGAACCAAAAACATGATAACGCTTGACGTAATTGCAATCCTTGGACTTCAGCAATTATTTGGTTTAATTGTTCTTGGGTTAGTCGTTGGTTCATGATTTTTAGTAACTTTTGATTAATATAGGTTGAGAAACCAGATCCCCGACTTATTTGAGAAGTCGGGGATCTAAATTTTAGAGAGTATTGATATCAATACCTTTAGCTTGTAATTTTGCTAATAGGTCTTGATAATTTTGACGTTCCTGTTCCATTTGTTGATTGAGTTCCAGAGATGTGAGAAACTTCCGTCCGTTAGGATAATAAATTTCTAAGTTATCTGCTGTTAATTCAAAACGTATTCCTAAACGGGGACTTATCCAATTATTAGTTTCTTCAATCTCTTCTAGCCATTCTTCTTGAAGAATAAAACCTGTTAATTTGACTTTCTTCGGATGATAAACATAGTATTCTTCTACTCCATAACGTTGATAAAAAAGGAGCTTTTTAGCCATTTCTTGACTACGATTTCCTGGAGACAGGATTTCAAATACTACTTGAGGTGCAATATTATTTTCTTCCCATTGTTTGTAAGAACCTCTTCTACCTTTTGGTCTACCGAAAATCACCATGATATCAGGCGCTTGACGAGTTTTCACACTTCCTTCAACCGGATACCAAAGTAAATCACCTGCGATGAAAACATCATTTTCTGATGCAAATAATATTTCCAAATTTTCTTTAATTTTAACTATCCATTCATAATGTTCTGTATTATCAGCCATTGGATTCCCATCACTATCAGGATAGATGATTTCTGCTTGAGTTTCTGATGTGAGTTGCTGTACCATATCTGTATCTCCATTTCTTGGAAGTGCATAGGATTCGGAAATCAAATCAGATCCCCGACTTCTCAAAGAAGTCGGGGATCTTAATAGACAGGAAAATTTCAGTGAGTTGGTGATATTCTTTTAAAGTGAAGCTTTTAACCTGAATTGTCGTCATATATCTTGCTCCTTGAGGAATTGCCATTATATATATTCTAAAATGTGCCAGGAATTGCTATGCTAAAACTATAATAACTATTAAGGAAACAATGCGATCGCCTACTCTTACCCCGACAATGACTGCTTTTCCCTTGGCTGCTGTAGTTGGTCAAGAAGCAATTAAAATAGCTTTGCTGCTGACAGCAGTAGATCCCGTTTTGGGGGGTGTGGTAATTGCAGGCCGTCGTGGTACGGCTAAATCTGTGATGGCGCGGGCTATTCACGCTTTATTACCACCTATTGAAGTTGTCAAAGGTTCTGTTAGCAACTGTGACCCCAACCACCCCGAAGAATGGGATGATAAACTTTTAGCGGAACAAAGACAGGAGATAGAAACGGAAATTATCCCTGCACCTTTTTTGCAGATTCCCCTCGGTGTCACAGAAGACCGACTTTTAGGTTCTGTGGACGTGGAACAGTCGGTTAAACAAGGTGATACGATTTTTCAACCGGGATTACTCGCTACAGCCAATCGTGGTGTGCTGTATGTGGATGAAATCAATTTATTAGATGACCAAATTAGTAATCAACTTTTATCCGTATTATCGGACGGACGTAACCAAATTGAACGGGAAGGAATCAGTTTTCAACATCCTTGCAAAACTTTGTTTATTGCCACTTATAATCCAGAAGAAGGAGCGCTCAGAGAGCATTTACTTGATAGAATTGCGATCGCCCTATCAGCAGACGGAGTTCTGGGTATAGATCAAAGAGTACAGGCAGTTGAACAAGCGATCGCCTATTCCCAGTCTCCCACAGAATTTCTGCAACAATACAGCGAAGATATAGACTCACTCAAAACCCAAATCATCCTGGCACGGGAATGGTTAAAAGAAGTCACCATTAGCCAAGAACAAATTACCTACCTCGTCAATGAAGCCATTCGCGGTGGTGTAGAAGGACATCGGGCAGAATTATTTGCAGTGCGCGTAGCCAAAGCCGCAGCAGCCTTAGAAGGACGCAGTACCGTCACCGCTGAAGATTTACGTCGCGCAGTGGAATTGGTGATAGTTCCCCGAACCACAATTATTCAAACTCCACCAGACGAACAGCAACCACCACCACCTCCCCCACCACCACAAGAAAATCAAGACGAGTCCGAATCAGAAGAAGAACAAGAGGAAGAACAGGAAGAAGAGAAAGAAGAAGACCAAGAACAGCAAGAACCCCCAGACATTCCCGAAGAATTTATCTTTGATCCAGAAGGGGTAATTCTCGACCCGGAAGTGCTTTATTTTACCCAAATGGCACAAAAGCAAGGTAAATCTGGAAGTCGCAGTATTATCTTCTCAGACGATAGGGGACGGTACATTAAGCCGATGATTCCCAAAGGTAAAGCTAGAAGAATAGCCGTAGATGCCACACTGCGAGCCGCAGCCCCATATCAAAAAGCACGCCGGGCTAGACAACCTGATAAAAAGGTGATTGTCGAACAGGGAGATATCCGTTCTAAGCGGTTGGTGAGAAAAGCCGGTGCATTAGTAGTATTTGTAGTAGATGCTTCCGGTTCAATGGCTTTAAATAGAATGCAATCCGCTAAAGGTGCGGTGATGCAGCTTTTAACAGAAGCATATCAAAATCGTGATCAAGTATCTTTGATCCCCTTCCGAGGAGAACAAGCGGAAGTTTTATTACCTCCTACCCGTTCCATTGCTTTAGCTAAGAATAGGTTAGAAAGATTACCCTGCGGTGGTGGTTCACCTCTCGCACATGGTTTAACTCAAGCGGTACGGGTGGGGATAAATGCCCAAATGGGTGGGGATATCGGACAGGTTGTGATAGTGGCAATTACGGATGGACGTGGTAATATTCCTTTAGCTCGTTCTTTGGGTGAACCCATGGAACCAGGAGAAAAGCCGGATATCAAAGCCGAATTATTAGATATTGCTGGCAGAATTCGAGCTTCAGGGATGCAGTTGTTGGTAATTGATACGGAAAGTAAGTTTGTATCCACTGGCTTTGCGAAGGAATTATCAAAAACAGCCGGAGGTAAATATTATCACCTGCCTAAAGCAACTGATAAAGCTATTGCGGCTATGACTAGAGGTGCTATAGCGGACATGAAAGCAAAATAGTAATTAGACCTATCTGTAAATTTTGTTTTAACCCTTAACTGATCAGGTTTATAAGCTAAGTTGTAGATAGGTCAATTTATTTTCATCACCATTGAAGGAGAATGTAATAAATGCAACTTTTAGCTCCAACCGAAGAGAAGATGTGGGAAAAAACACCATCTCTAAACCACATCACTATGTCTGATCAAGAAATAAACGATAAATATGAAAAGGGTGAACAACGAATATTAACGGAAATGAACCGGGAAAAACTACCAGCTTTCGTAGATGCGTTAAAAAAACCCGGTTATATGGATATTCAACCTTTTTATCAACGCAGAAAAAGGTGGGATCAAGGCAAAAAATCACGACTTATAGAATCTTTTTTGAGTAATATTCCTGTACCACCAATTATTCTTTACGAAAGAGATTTTAATGTTTATGAAGTTATGGATGGTCAACAGAGAATTACTGCTCTTGAGGAATTCTATGACAACAATCTTAAATTGGAGGGATTAGAACTTTGGCCAGAACTAAATGGACGTACTTACAAAGAACTACCAGCAAAAATTAAAGCAGGAATTGATCGTCGTTCCATATCTACTATAGTTTTAATTACAGAATCAACATCTAGTCCAGAAGATGCACTATTTTTAAAACAGCTTGCTTTTGCACGTATCAATACTGGAGGAGTAGAACTGAGTCGTCAGGAAATACGAAATTGTTCATTTTATAGTCAGTTTAATCAGTTATTGCTAGAATTAGCAGCTAATCCAATTTTTGCGGCTGCTTGGAATATTCCTATTCATGATGATGAAAAACTTCAGAATAATAACCTCTACAAAAAAATGGAAGATGCAGAATTAGTTCTGCGTTTTTTTGCACTGCGTAACACTGATAAATTTAGTAGGGGTATGCAAGGATTTCTCGACTTATATATGATGAAAAGTCTATCATTTTCTGATGAAGATATAGAATTTCTGAAAAACATTTTTCTCCAAACTATAAATCTAGCTCATCAAATTTATGGAGAGAAATTATTCAAGCCTTTTGATTCTCAGTCTGATACTTGGACAAATGAACCACGTAAAGCTTATTATGATGCGGTGATGGTTGGTTTTAGCAGACACTTAGTAGATGTAGATATTTTACGCGAACGTAAGCCAAGAGTTATTGAGAAAACTAAAATTTTGTTTAGGGAAGATAAATCAAAGCTATTTACTGGTGGAGGAAAAACTAAGGCTGATATTCAAAATGGAATCAGTTTGTTTGATGATATGCTGTCTCAAGTCATAGCAGGATAAAAAGCAATGTTTGAAAATCTGCTCATGGCTGTAAAAGTTAATATTTCTACAATTCGTTCCATTATTAAAACTAACGAGAAAATTCGAGAGATTGCTTTTGGTGATGTTTCTCTACATACAGAAGAAACAAAAATAGTCCTCACAAATCTGTTTCAAGATATCCCTGAATTAACTGAGGGGCGTGTTTATGATCACTGTGCTGTCGTAACTCGTTTATATGCTATTTATGAAACCTTTGTAGAAGACTTAATTCGAGATTGGTTAATATCATTACCAGAATTATATCCAAACTATTTAAACTTAGAAGAAAGTATACGCAATACCCACCAAATAGGAGTGGGAAGATTGCTAGTTGAACTTAAAAAAAATAGATATTCGCACTTAAATCCTGAAACAGTAATGCGAGGGTTATTCTATGGAAACACTGGTCAGGAGAAATATGAACTAGTATCAGACGCTTTTCTATTTCATGAAGACAATTTACGCAAAGATACTCTAGAAAGATTGTTAACAAATGCTGGAGTAGCAAATACATGGTCTTGGATTTTAAAAAATAGATATGTAATACATTTTATTAAGGAAATCAGAGCAAATGAAAACTCAGTTGACAAGGAACTTGATACATTTATTAGTTATCGTAACGATGCAGCACATGAAACAAATATTGATAATTGGTTATCTGCTAAGGAACTTTTAGAATTATGTGATTTTGTGGAAAGTTTGTGTCAAGCATTAACTGAATTAGTAACTTATCAAGTTATTGAAAATAAAAAATTAATTGGTCAAGCTCAAGTAATTGGTAAAATTACAGAGTGGTTTAAAAAACCTCAAGCTGCAATTTTAACCGCAGATGGAGAATATTTATTGTCAGTCGGAGATAGTTTATTTTTAGTAGGTGATTCATACTGTCAAATAGCTACAATAGAGAGTATTAATAGTGAGTTAATTCCTGAGATTAAAACAACCCCAGGAATGGAGATCGGGTTAAAATTTGATGTTGATGCCAGAGAAGGGTTAAAGCTATATCAATTAATAACTTGAATTTGTACTCAAAATCAATTTTAAAACATCCTTAAATTTTGTAAATTCTAATGCTGATAATAAAAAACAGCCGCAGGTAAATATTATCACCTACCCAAAGCCACTGATAAAGCGATCGCGGCGATGACGAGAGGTGCTATAGCAGACATGAAATCAAAGTAAGTTGACGGAAAATTAATTATTCATAGTTGTGCTTTTAGCAAAGATTGCATAACCACAAAATTATCAATTTAGGGCTTATAGCAAAACACTAAAATATTAAAAATAGAGGCTCAAAATATGAATTAGCTAATCCGAAAACAACCCGTAAAAAGTAGCTAGAGCAGGTAATAGGTAATAGAGAATAGGTAAGAATTTTACCAATTACCTATTACCCATCACCAATTATTAAGCAGTTACCTTTTCACTTTCTAAACCAGCCAATCTTTCGGCCAATAGTTTTTCCAAAGAAATCAAAGCCTTGGTAAAACCATCAATACCTTCTGCGAGTTTATCAGAAGCCATGCGGTCAGCATTGTGCATTTGATCAAAGGTAGCTTTATCAATAGAAATTTTGGCAATTGATAAATTTGCTACCTTAGCTGGATCAAGTTTGCGGGGTAATTCTGTGACAGTGTTTTGCAATTCTGTCAACAACCCTGGAGAAATAGTCAGCAAATCGCAACCAGCTAATTCAGTAATTTCGCCAATATTGCGGAAACTAGCGCCCATTACCTCGGTTTTATAACCAAACTTTTTATAGTAGTTATAAATGCTAGTTACAGACAATACACCTGGATCTTCCGCTGCGGGATAGCTATCCCGGCCAGTATCTTTCTTGTACCAGTCAAGAATCCGACCAACGAAAGGAGAAATTAAAGTGATACCAGCTTCCGCACAGGCGATCGCTTGGTGCAGACCAAATAGTAAAGTTAAGTTACAGTGAATACCTTCTTTTTCCAAAATTTCTCCAGCTTTGATACCTTGCCAAGTAGAAGCAATTTTAATCAAAACCCGCTCCTTGGAAACACCAGCAGCTTTATACTGAGCGATTAAATCCCGTGCCTTAGCTACGGTAGCATCTGTATCATAGGATAACCGAGCATCTACTTCTGTAGATACACGACCAGGGATAATTTGCAAAATTTTCAATCCAAAAGATACCGCCAAACGGTCAAAAGCTAGAGATACCACCTGTGCTTGACTAGCACCAGCGCCAGCATCTTTTTTAGCTTTCAGTAAAGTCTGATCAACAATATCCTGATATTCCGGCATTTGTGCCGCAGCAGTAATCAGTGAGGGATTGGTAGTAGCATCTTGAGGTTTAAACTGTTCAATTGATTGGATATCTCCGGTATCCGCTACCACAACGGTCACCGCCCGTAGTGCTTCTAGTAAGTTCTTAGGCATAACATACTCCAATGTCAGTGGTCAGTTGTCAGTTGTCAGTGAATAGGCAAGAGGCAAGAGGCAAGAGGTAAAAATGTTTACCAATTCCCAATCCTCAGTCCCCAATCACCCATTTTAGATGCGTCATGCTGTAATTGGCTGTCCAATAGAATGCACTTTAATTAAACTTGTTGTTCCAGATTGACCAATTGGGACACCAGAGGTAATCACCACCTTGTCACCTTCCTGAACTAAACCACTATTTACAACAGTGTCTACCACATTCACAAACATTTCTTCAGCATTGTGAACAGGTTGAATCAGTAGCGGTTCTACACCCCAAGATAAAGCTAATTGACGGTAGGCGGTACAGTCCGAAGTAAGAGCGATAATTGGTGTGCTGGGACGATATTTAGAAACGAGTTTGGCTGTGCTTCCTGATGTAGTATTACAGAGAATCGCTTTTGCACCAGTTTCATAGGCAATGCGACAAACCGATTGAGATACTGATTCTGTCACCGTCAAACTACCCGCTTTCGGACTCCAAGAATGTCTATTTCCCTCTTGAAGTACGGTTTCTGTTCTTAATGCAATATTGTGCATAGTTTGGACAGCAGCTATGGGATATTCACCCATTGCGGTTTCTCCAGATAACATTACCGCATCTGTGCCATCTAATATTGAGTTAGCCACGTCCGTAGCTTCAGCGCGAGTAGGGTCGGGGGCGCTAATCATGGACTCTAACATTTGAGTAGCTGTAATCACGGGTTTACCAGCTTGATTACAACGACGAGCAATGTCTTTTTGAATCAGGGGGACTTCATAAATCGGTACTTCCACCCCTAAATCCCCACGAGCAATCATAATACCGTCAGCGGCTGCAATGATAGCATCTAGCTGTTCCACAGCTTCTGCCCGTTCAATTTTGGCAATGAGACGAATTTTTGAGCCAGCGCCTTCAATCATCCGGCGTGCAGGTTCGAGGTCTTGGGGCGATCGCACAAAGGAAACCGCCACCCAGTCTACTCCTAATTGTATCCCAAAACGTAAATCCATTAAATCCTTTTCTGTAATTGAACTTACAGGTAAAGGAGTTGCAGGTAAATTTACACCTTTATGAGAAGAAATCAAACCACCAATATTCACATGAGCGCGAATTCTATCAGCGTCTCGACTGGTAACAGTTAATTTCACCCGACCATCATTAATTAAAATCGTTTCACCACATCGCATCATAGCAAAGAGAGTAGGTAGAGGTAAGGGTAACTCATCAATAGTTTCACCCTTCTCTTGTAAAACAAAAGTTACCTCAGTCCCAGCTTCTAACATCAGTCCTTCCGGTGGTAATTTTCCCAACCGAATTTTTGGACCACACAAATCCTGCATAATCGCAATTGGCTTGTGTAAATCCTTGCTAATTTGCCGCAAATGATGAAAAACCTGAGCATGAGCCTCATAAGCGCCATGAGAAAAATTCAACCGCGCCATATTCATTCCTGCTCTTACCAAAGCTTCTAACTTCTCAGGTGAAGATGTAGCAGGTCCAATAGTACAAACAATTTTAGTGCGACGCATAAGTATGTAAGGAGTAACGTTAAGGTAGCACACTCCGTTAAGCCCATGGAGAATATAGATTAAATGAACCACGAAGAAGCAAAGAACACGAAGGAAGAAGGAAGAAGATGGATAATTTTACACTGGAGATGGAGTGTCATTAATCACCGATTTCCTAAATCAATCCTTCTTTCTTGGCCATTGACAACATCAAATCAATGACGCGGTTGGAGTAACCCCATTCGTTGTCATACCAGGAGACAATTTTGAAGAAATTGGCATTGAGTTCAATTCCTGCCCCTGCGTCGAAAATGCTAGAGTGGTCATCACCTTGAAAATCCGTAGATACTACCTCTTCATCGGTGTAACCCAAAATACCTGATAAATTACCTTCCGCAGCTTTTTTCATCGCTGCACAGATTTCTTTGTAAGAAGTGGCTTTAGTAGTTTTGAAAGTTAAGTCAACCACGGAGACATCAGGAGTGGGAACTCTCAAGGCCATTCCAGTTAATTTACCTTTCAATTCTGGTAATACCAAAGCCACCGCTTTAGCTGCCCCTGTAGCGGAGGGAATAATATTTTGACCAGCACCCCGTCCACCGCGCCAATCTTTACGACTGGGACCATCTACCGTGGGCTGAGTGGCTGTTGTGGCGTGAACTGTGGTCATTAACCCTTCGGCTAAACCGAAGTTATCATTAATGACTTTAGCAATGGGGGCTAAACAATTTGTAGTACAACTTGCATTGGAGACAATCAAGTCTTTTGCTGGGTCAAATAGGTGATGATTTACACCCATGACCATTGTTTTTACTTTCTCTGGTTCTTTTGTCGGTGCAGAAATCACAACCCGCTTTGCACCTGCTTTGAGGTGGTTTTCCGCCCCAGGGTAGTCTGTGAAGAGTCCTGTGGATTCAACAACATAATCTACACCCAATTTACCCCAAGGTAATTCGGCGGGATTTCGCATGGATACGCAGGGGATAAAATGACCGTCAATAACTATCCCGTCTTCTCTGGCTGCAACTTTGCTTTTCAATCTCCCGTGTGTAGAGTCGTACTTGAGAAGATAAGCCAGATTATCGGGGGGAACTAAATCATTAATTCCTACAAATTCAATATTGGGATTAGTAAGACCAGCACGTAACACAAGTCTACCAATTCGACCGAATCCATTAATACCAATTTTCAACTTCGTCAAAATTAAACCTCCTGTGTTGGGAATTTCAGCAAAGGTTAACTGGCCCGGTTAATTCTAGTCTGACTTAGCTGATTCTTACAGTCACAAAAGGCATAAAGTTAATTTAACTGGCATATTTTAAGGTTTAGCTATTGTTCATTGATTACTTGCATTAAAATCTTCGTGTGTTCATAGAGGAGACTGATACTTTTAACCGAGACATTCCCCGACATCTGAGATATCGTGAATATCTAGTATAACATCACCAACTGAGTTGGTAAAGGTGGTATCCCACATTGCCTTGAGGAAAATCCCCACGGCTCCATTAAAATCTCGCGGTATTTCATAACCGCAATTAGGGCAAACAAAGTTCTTAGAACTACCAAGTTTTCTATGAACGTGTCCGCATTTCGTGCAAGTCTTCGATGTATATTCTTCAGTTATTCTCACTAAGAAAGGAACCGTAACGGTTACACAAATGTTCAAGAGTTTGAGAGAACTGATAGAATGCCCAAGTCATCATTGCCCTAGCTGTTTTGCTCCTTAGC
This sequence comes from Anabaena sp. AL09, assembly GCF_001672255.1. Taxonomy (NCBI): domain Bacteria; kingdom Bacillati; phylum Cyanobacteriota; class Cyanophyceae; order Nostocales; family Nostocaceae; genus Anabaena; species Anabaena sp. AL09. The sequence continues at coordinate 64,947 of NZ_LJOQ01000020.1, read as the reverse complement.
TTCCGTTTCTTTTTAACAACCATTTGGGAAGTCTCAAAGGTAGGAAGTACAATCACATCATAGTTTTTGGCTAGATATGAACCGACTTGTTTATGGCACTCAGAGCGAAGATTTTTAATCCTAGTTCTGAGTCTTTCCATCGCCAGTCTAAGTTTGGATCTAAGACGTTTGAATTTGTGTCCAACGCTTAGATCATGCTTTGATTTAAGCTTATCAAGGTGTGAGCAAAGTTTAGCTATTTTGTTGAAATCTCCATTCCCAAACTCTAAGAAGTCGCTGCCATCAAAACCAGTCATAAAAGTTCTGATGCCGGGGTCAAGTGAAATTATTTTATTTGTAACACTTGCGGTCTGCTGCAATTCTACAGGGAAGTGAGCAAACCAGCGACCCTTGTTGTAGGTGAGTTCTGAAGACCCGTCAGTTAAAACACAAAAATCTTGTCCTCTAAATTCAGGACGCGGTAGATGTTTAGTTGTTGATACCATCCATCTACCATTTTTATATGCTGACGGGTCAAATTGAATGGTTAGTTTTTGGTCACGGATACTTCGGAACTTAGCAATCCTTAGTCCTGCTTGATGATGCGGTTTTTTGTCTTTACCTTTATTAATTGTTTTGGGGTTTTTGGCTGTTTCTGACCAGGCTTTATATGCTTCCATTGCAGCGTTGTCTAGTATTTTAGAAACATTCAAATCTAAACACCATTGAGGGATTAAACCGGAGGCTTTAAGCATGGTTCTAAACCCCATTTTTCCACCTTTTTTACCAACCTTACTAAACCCTTGATTTTCGTTTAAGTAGGCAATGGAAATGTTGTAAACCTTGCGAACGGCAGCCACCCATTTTTTCCAAATAAACTCAAGTTCCTTTACTGGATACACTCGGTAACTCACTGTCTTCAGCGACTTGTTTTTTGTACTTTCTGAGTCCGTACAATCGCCAACTGAAGACATGGATAATGGCAAGAATATCTTCAACCATTTCGCGTTCTGGACTGAGGTTCGCTTGGTTGAGAACCAATACTTGAGTTTGCTGCCTAGCACAGAGCCATGAGATAAGATCGAATCCAAAGCGACAAAGCCGATCTTTGTGGGCAATGACAACAAGCTTGCAAGTGTTGCCGAGAACTCTGTCCAGTAAGGTTTGAAGACCTTTTCGCTTGAAGTTGAGTCCGCTGCCGATGTCAGTGATGATTTCTGCGTCAGGGTAACGAGACTGGAGAAACTGAACTTGTTGCTCAAGGTCGTTTTTCTGACTGCGGCTTGAAACTCTGGCATATAGAATAGTGGCTCGTTCGTCTGGCGGATTGCCATGTCGAACAGGGATAATTGAATCGAGGTTATATCTTCTTTGTCCACCTTGGGTAAAGATGCCTTCGATTTTCCCGTCTTCAAGCCACCTTTCAAGCGTTTTGGTGCTGACTCCCAATCTGGTAGCAGCGACTCTTGGAGGTACATAATTTACTGTCATCTGATAGAACTAAGTTTGTTGCTTGTCCTATCATACCACGAATGTCCGGCTATGTCTAGTATGTCATGGTAAATTACGTCCTATCTCTAACTCTATTTCCTTTAAAGCTTGCTCAAAATCATCATTGATAATTTTTATATCAAATTCGTTAGCAGCGGCAATCTCCTCTTCAGCACGTTGCAAACGACGAGAAATAGCCTCTTCCGAATCTTGTCCCCGTCCACGAATGCGGTTTTCTAGTTCTGCAAATGAAGGTGGCAAAATAAAAATACTCAGGGCGCTAGGGAATGTATGACGGATTTGTCTTGCTCCTGCTAGTTCAATTTCTAGCAACACCAACTTACCCAACTGAATATAGTTCAAAACAGCTTCACGGGGCGTACCATAACAGTTACCAGCAAATTCTGCCCATTCTAAAAATTCGCCTTGAGTAACTAACTGTTCAAACTGACTCCGACTAATAAAGTTATAGTTTTTACCATTGATTTCTCCCGGACGAGGTGAACGAGTCGTTGCAGATACTGAATAATGCAATTCTGGATAACGCCGGAGAATTTCATTCATTAACGTACCTTTGCCGACTCCACTCGGACCGGTTAAAACAATTAGTTTGCCCAGAGGCGGACATTCTTTCGTATTTGCACCATTATGGGTAGGTAAAACTTGCATTATCCGTGAAAAAAGTGAATTAATAAATACAAATGATTCCTTAGTCTTGTTTTAGCGACTAAAATAACTAATACTATTTTGAATTTAGGATTTGAGATGGTTAAATACCTACGGTATCAGCCTCTGCGGCAGTATTTCTTATCCTTACTCTTCAAAATAGCATCAAGACTAAAGAATTTGTAGCACTGGTGACAGAAAACCAGTCTAATTCACATAGTACAGCCGATATGGTACAAATAGAGTTGGGTTGATAATTATGCCAATGATTAATTATCTACAACATGATGATCACGAGAAATCACAAACCGATTGGCTACGGTTTCTGGTTGAATCGCAGAGAGAATAACATGACTAGAATCAGTAATAATCACTGCCCTAGTCCGTCGTCCATAGGTAGCATCAACCAGTTGACCTCTATCCCTAGCATCGGTGATAATGCGTTTAATGGGAGCAGATTCTGGACTGACGATGGCAACGACTCTGTTGGCAGAGACGATATTACCAAACCCGATATTGATTAATTGAATTTCCATAAAAAAAATTTCAGCTAAACGAGAAATGAAAAGCTTGTAGCAAACTTATTTCCATGTTATCGCTAAAGAATCGGAGTTACAACGATTTAAACCACGTTAATCTGAGTTTTTTCATAACAAATGCTTTTTTTAGCTATATTATCAACGGAATTTCTTAAAAATATTCCATAAGATATATGCAAAATTACATCCATATAAGCTAGTCACGCTTTCTTTTGAATTTAAAATAAGTATAGGTGAGATGAGCTTTTTGAAGTTGGGAATGGTTAAACTGCTAGTACTGCAGTACTGGATTGGGAATTAAAAAAGTAGATTACACAGGATTTACTATTATAGACTCAAAGACATCTTATTGGCAAGATTCAGGAGCAATAATTAATGGTAATTACCCAATCTTTGAGCCTAGAATAAAAGCCGTAGGGGCAATTCATAAATGCCCCAAATGATCAAGAAACGCGATTCCTTTTAACTTTCTTCAATGCTTGCCATCTTTGTTGTAACTGCTGCCAGTTGGGAGTATGTCCACCATAACGCCAACTCACATAAGCATGACAGATTTCATCTATCACCTCAGCTATTTCTGGAGAATGGTGTTGGTATGAAACCTGGGCATATTCTAGAGGTGTTTGACTGGGATGCTTACCTAAACCCTTGTTAGCAGTCCATTGCAGCATTTGTTGGTAAAGTCTTTCCATTGGCGGTAATTTCTTTAACCACCGGATATTTAGCCACTTACGCCATTGTCCCCAACCCAGCCAACCTAAAAAGGCTGCGATTGTCCCCACAATTAAACCAGTTAATACCCCCAACCAACCTTTAGTAAATAAAGCCAAAAACCAAGCTATTCCTGGGAATAACCAGCTAAATATCGTCCCAAATACAGTATTTAAAATAGCTGTAATTGGTGAAGGTAGCCAACCAGCCACCCAATTCCAAAATTGCCGCAGCACACTAAAAGTCTGATCTTCTTCTATCGAAGGGGGAATTAAAGGATGTCCAGGAATTGGATCAAAGGTAAACCAGCCATACTTAGGAAAATAAACTTCCGTCATCGCATAGGCATCAGTATTGCGGACAACATACATTCCTGTAAACGGATTAAACTCTCCTGGCGCAAATCCCGCTACTAACCGCGCTGGAATGCCTATAGAACGCAGCATCACCGTTAATACAGTGGAAAAATGGTCTGGATAACCACCTTTATTTTTGAATAAAAAGGTTTCTACCAAGTCATCCTTTTCATCCAAATAAGGCAAATCTAAAGGGTTTGTCGGTAGGGTGTAATTTTGTTTAACATACTGGGCTAAGTAAAGAGCTTTTTCATAAGCTGAATCTAGGCTTTTCGTCCCTGGAGAACGGGAAACCCTTTGTTGATCATAACTAGCCAGTGCTTCTTCGGTGCGTTTTCGGACTTTATCGGCAATTTTTGGCGGGATTTGCAGGTAATAGTTTTTAATATTGGCTGGATATTTAGTTGATGCTTTACCTAATAAAGAGCGATCGCGGTAAGGAACATCCGAAACTACGGTATATGTTAGCCCTTCTGATAACCGTACTGGCGCACGTAAACCATCTTCTTGATCAACCGCTATCATTGGTGTGGGAAAGTACAAACCTTTGGGATAGGACATTGCCGGAATCAGATTAGGCAACTCTGTCACCAAATTATAGGTTTGCACTACCTCTTTAGTGAGAGTAGCGAAGGGTGCAAAATCAATAGAAATGCGGGAAGTCCAGGATGATTGTCTGAGGGTAGTAACTTGATCATTCCGGGAAATTTTCCAACCCTTACCCGTATAATTGTCAAAGGCCAGGACGCGCCAAAAACCTGCTGCTTGCGATCGCACACGCATCACCACCTTGGGTTTCATTTCCCCCCGCAGGTTTTGGTTAATCTCGCTATTGAAACCGTAATAAAAATTACTGTTTATTTTTCCTGGTTCACCAGCTTTTCCTGAGCCACTACCACTATAATTGTCATTACCTTGACCATTACCCTTGCCTTCACGGACATAACCGGGGTTGATAATACTCCGCCCCGTGAAATTTTCGGGAATTTTCAGGGGCGCACTCACAGGAAAAGACTGAATCTGATAACCAGGAAATCTGGGTAAAATTGCAAAAATCCCCAGTCCTAAAGCCACAATCAACAAAAAATTTAAAATTAGAAATTTAAAATTGAAACTAGAATTGTTCTTTTTGGCAGATTTTTCCGAAGTAGATTGCTTGAACCCTAGACGAGAACGGTAATCAAGCACTAAAGTGGGGAGAGATATTCCTAAAAATAATAGCAACACAGGTGCAAACGTCATAGTTTGGCTCAACGTCGCCGCCACACCCAGCAATATCAACCCAATCACAATCGAATAGCCCAAATCTTTGCGTCGGGGCGTATCAAAACTATGTAATAGCTGCAATTGAATCAATAACTCTGCCAAACTTAGCCGAGTATCATTCCAATTATCAATAAACCGCCCAAAAAAAGCCCCCAAAGCCAATAACATTCCCATCGCAATACAGAACTGCACAGGAATATTAGAACTACGGCGACGGTAGTAACTCCACCCCGTTCCTACCATAGTTAATGGTACTGTCCACAGACTAAATTGAGTTTCACCAGCAATATCCGTGGCCACAATCCCCAAAATTACCAAAGCCATCACCAGCACTCGTAAAGGAATTGAATCTTCCACTTCCCTTGTTGGAGATTTTCCTCTAGTTTGTTGCCACTGATTACCTACCGATAAACGCCAAAACCGATTCATCCTGGATAAATTAAACATTTTCAAACAACCAAAGCTATGATGTAGACGCTGCGGACACAATGCTAGGTATGAAAACTATTATCTTGTCTTCACCCCCTTATCCTAGCCGTATACTCCCTAAGAGTACAAGTATCCTGATCATAGCTAGGGTTCTAGATACACCTTTAATTAATATTGTTGATTCCCAAGAGAATTAAGTTTTAAAGCCAGAAAATTAATCAAGATTATTATACATCAGTTGCCATTGCTCCCATCTAATTCCTAGATATGGCATTTGCCTTAGATTTTCACCTGAATAGCCAACAATAAAGGCTGTTGATCCAATTCGGGAAACTCCACTGCCAAAGTATAAGTTGGCTGATTTCTATCAATTTGTAACTCTATCATCGGTATTTCTGAAGTCTCAGACCTCACAAATTCTTGAGTAGGATTACCCTGGAGTTGTAAAATCCCCAATGTAGGTAATTCACCCTGAACCGTCAACTTCGTAAATTTACCTAAATTCCGTAATTCTACTCGAATACTCAAAGTCCCCACCGTAGTGAGCCATTGTCTTTCTAGCAGTGGCTGATTAAATGAAATCGGCAAAGTTAGATTTTCTAACAGTTGCTTGGCTGCCATTAACGACAATGCCATTTGTTGACGTGGTAATAAATCAAAATAATCGCTCTCAACATCAGCCGTAGCTGTCAAAGTATCAGCAGAACGATAAGAGCTTCTCAACACTAACCCAGCCAAATCATTGATGACTTGAGTATCGGTAGGAAACATACTTTCTACCACCTGAACTAATTTAGCTCCCAGAGGTAGGGGAGATGTCAATAAAACCTGACATTTGGCCAACAATTGCCAAAAAACTTTTTCGGGCAAAGGAATCGGTAAATTTAACTTAGATTGGTGGACCGTCCACCCCCAAACAGGAACTAATCCCAGATATTGTTCTTCTACACAGTCAGGATACTCCACTGATTGTGTTTCCCAGGGGAACAACGGCGGATTTTTTTCTACTTGGTCTTGTAAACGACGCTTAAGAATAGCTTGAAAACGTTCTTGCACAGTAGGAATTTCTCCCAATTGAAAGGTTTGGGGCTTTTCTTGTCAATCTGAGTTCACCAATCATTTGGCTACCATCTGGAAATGAATGTCTACCCCGTCAATTTCCTCACATTATAACAAGCTGTACAAGTAGGTGCTGAATCTGTAATTTTTCAATACCCAAGCAAGTTGATGATTTTGTGAAGATTCACAAGTCACCATTCATGGGTAGATGCACTAGATCCGGACACTAAGGAATTCCGAATTTCCCAAGCCTGTTCCAAAATCTTAAACCAACGTTTCTGTAATTGTGCCATTGACAAGCCTAAAGTCTTAGATATTTCCTCATCAGGTTTTCCTGCTTGCTTCAAATCTAAGATGGATCTTTCTTTATTATCTAACTGGGCTGTATAAGTTTCCCATTGAATTGGAGTTAAACCCAAATTAGTTGGTAAAGAAACTTCTAACCACTCATGTACCAATTCCCAGCGATGTAAAAGAGCAAACCGAATTAAATGATATTTAAACCGTTGCTGCAAGTAATCACGCTGCCGAGATGTTAAACCCAAAATTGACTCAATTTCTGGTGCTGATAAATCCTGAAGACGAAGAGCAAAGTAATCAGCACAGTCAGATTGTTCTTTTTCTGCTAAATAGTCTATTAATTCAGTAATCACAACCGAGCGCAGGGTATCTTCTTCTGGTTCGGGCTGCATTGCCATAGCCGAGCGCAATTGGTGGATAGCTGGCTCTTCCCAAGAACCGTCAGACTCACCACCCCCACCAGATGATGCCTGTTCTATATCTACACTTGTTTCTAAAGGCTGCTGTTTAGAAAAAGTTTGCGCTCGCAGAATAATTAACTGTTGCTGCCTACCGGGGAGGGGAATCCGCCGTTTACCATATCGTTCGGTAAATGCCATGTATTCTCCCAATTCCAAGAGAGTATGGGGACGATAGGTAAGACCTAATTGGTTCTCCCTTCTAAAAGCATTTAAAGCCTCCAGATAAAAACTCTGGAGAAAATCTTCAATAATCGTCAACCGCCCTTGATAGCTTAATTGCTTGTGAGGGGGATTAATATAACGGTAAACAATGGCACTCAATGTGCTATGTAATTCTACCCTGCCACGACTTGAACCTAACTGATAGTAGCGGATACACTGTTGTAACCGATGTTTAGCTAGGCTCATGGCTGAACTTTCTACAGATCCGGAAGTTTGAATGCGTTTACTTTCATTACAAATCCGCAAAACTTCGTTAGTAATTCTCACAGATACATCGTGACAATTTTGCTCCGAAGCCTTAGTTGACTGTTGAAGTTCCTTAAATAGGAATTGAAAGATGACCTCCACGCTGATAGAAATTTTCCCCTGATTAGTTGCGATTGCTGTTGAATTCATAGTCCCAGTTCTCAAAAAGACCCTAACATACTTTGGACACGACTTGTCAGACCTTAGATAATAGCTGCATGGTTTTTGTGTACAAGTCAAACGCAAACCAATCTACAGTAAGGATATGTGGCGTAAGAAGATTGAACTTGTGAACCCCCATTTTGTGGGATATTTTGCGCTCATGTTTTAGCCATTATCCAAAAGTCATTTACAACTCATGATGGATTTAGAAGCACAAATTCAATTGCTGATAGACAATGCACCCCAGGATGGCGTGACACCACAGATTATGGTATCAATCGCTCCTGTATTAATCGCTATTGCCCAAAAGTTAAACCACTACCAATACTTTATTCTCCAAAATTCTGAGCAGGATTGGGTTTTAACTACATTGAGCAACCGCGCAAATCCAGGAATAGAAAAGCAAGTTATTTACGCTTTCCCTACCATACAAGATGTTTCCCTAATCTCAGATGATGGGCGTGACCCTCACTTGCTGCCAACCCTCATGGATGTTACTCAAATTTTATTCCAATTGGTAGCCCTGAAACCAGTACACAGCATAGTTTTTATCGAAACACCAGGAAATATAACAAATACTGTAGAAGTGCGGCGTTCTCAACTAGAAAGGCTGATTCAGCAACGATTACAGGAATTTAAAGGCAAAAAAATAATTCCTCCCAATATTGCCTAAGAGACTTCCAAATAAAAAAATATTCCGTCTTTATGAAGGTAGGGGAGGTAGGGGAGGTAGGGGAGGTAGGGGAGGTAGGGGAGGTAGGGAGACTATTGAAATGGGTATATTTCTTATCTGGTAAAAGTTTCAACTGATTTAGCCAGAATGAGATTCTTCCCCTACTCCCCCTACTCCCCCTACTCCCCCTACTCCCCCTGCTCCCCCTGCCCCCTATTTTTTTTAGTAGAGACGACTTAGGACATAGTCGGTCAAATTCATCAGGGCTTCGCGGGATGCTGATGGTTCTAAAATACCAATATGCTCGGTGGCTAATTTGCCATGGTGAGCAGCTAACTCTCTAGCTCGCTGGATACCTCGACTATCATGAATTAGTGCCAATGCCTTTTCTAAATCCCCTTCTTGGGCAAACTCTCGGTTAATCAAGGCTGCCAAGTCAGGTTTTTCTTCCAAGGCAAATAAAGCTGGTGCTGTTAGGTTGCCACTTTTGAGGTCAGAACCCGCTGGTTTACCCAGGGTGTCTGTGGAACTGGTGAAATCAAGAATATCATCTACTATTTGGAAGGAAAGACCTAAATGGCGACCGTAACTGTACAAGTGTTCGGCAGTTTCTAGGGATGTTTCACTAATTAAGCCAGCGGCTTTAGAACTGTTGGCAATTAATGAGGCTGTTTTGTAATAACTCTTTTGCAGGTAGGTTTCTGTAGAAAGATCAGCATCAAAACGATTTAACCCTTGTTGGATTTCTCCAGCGGCTAAATCCATAATTACTTCCGAAAGCAGTTTAACAACATCCAAATTATTGAGATTTGCTAAATACCAAGAGGATTGAGCAAAGAGGAAATCCCCGGCCAGTACAGCAATGCGATTACCAAACAAACTATGTACTGTCGGTACACCACGGCGGACATCTGACTCATCTACTACATCATCATGGACTAAGCTGGCTGTGTGGATCATTTCTGTAATTTCTGCCAGTCGTCGGTGACGCGGTGTAATATCTTCTTGTAGCATGGTTGCCCGCGATATCAGCAGCACTATCGCAGGTCTGATTCGCTTACCCCTAGCACCGAATAAGTGTTCGGCTGCGGCATAGAGAATGGGGTGGCGATTTCCAACTAGCTGTTTAAGGTTATCTGCTAGTATTTGCAGGTCTGCTTCCACAGGGGTAAACAGGGAGGTGGCTGGGGTCATGGATAGGCGGACTCTGGCTTAGGTTACGAAAGTTTACATATTCTTTAATTTTAAGATAACCCAGTGTCAGCGCAAAGTTTTCCTCTGGGAATCTGATTTTTAATACCTATTAAGTTATTCGGAGCTTGAATTAAAAATATGTTATCATAAATGCTCTTTTAATGTCGCTTCATTTCTTGTCACCCCAATTCTACGTAGTTATCAAAGGTAGAATGTTAATAAAATAACGCGCATTACCAACAACCGCAAATTCGCTGTCAGCAACGAAAATTTTTTAAATTTAGTGAAAAAATTAGCTTCAAATTCAGGCTGGCTGTGTTAGGCTAATACCTAGAGATATTAAATTTTTCAGCTTATTCACTTCCTAAGTAAAACCATCATTGGGTGATTTTACGCATTAGTGTTGTGGGTCTAAAATAACTCGTCGCCAAAGAAAAAATGGGAATAATTCCTAGATTCTCGGCGATAATCATGCCTTTTGAGTTGAATTATGCTTTTCCACTTATGGAAGTAACTCAACGTATTCAGCGCACGTTGGGTATTGGCGTATATCTATTTAAATTGGTATGAAGTCAATAACACAGGCTAGGTAGACTGCTGATGAGCGCAGTTAAATTTTGCTATTTAGCAACTTTACTGCTGTCGGATGTATGGCCTGGGAAAGTTGATATTAAAGAAAATAAATTAATGGACCGGAGAAAATGTATTTTCTACTGGAAAGTTTAGTATAGCTAACTACAGTTATCAAGGGTGTGCTTGGATTAACTAAGGTTTCGCTAGTTTTGTGTGCAATTTTATCTTCCTTAGTAATTAAAGATGGGGGAACAATGATTTACGGAAATATGCCCATGATGATATTTATTTTAGCTGCTGGATACTTATTTAGTGTGTATTTATTATTAGCATTAGCCAAGCGAACGGGCAAAAAAGGTCTTTCTCAAAGCGATTCTGATGCTGTCCAAGATAAGTACAAGCAGCAAAGAGGATTAACGACAAATGTGACTGAAGCTATGAATAGTCACTGAGAGGGGAGAGGGGAGAGGGGAGAGGGAGAAATTTTCTTCTTTCTTCTTTCTCCCCTTATTATACGACAGCATCAGCAAAACAGACTTGTTCTACCATTGGGGTATAGCCTAACCACTGCAAAGCAGACTGGGTAAATTGCTGAGGACAACCGCTGACAGCGAAGCGGGTGGGCATTGGTGGATGAATATTCTTAATCCCTAGTATATCTAATTCTTGAGAGCAAGCAGCTACTACATGAACTGCTGGATCAATTAGTTTGACTTGGGTAGGGAGGAGCGATCGCAAAACTGGTGACAAATGGGGATAATGGGTACAGCCATAAACTAAAGTATCTATTTCCTGCTTCAGCAAAGGTTCTAGATAAGTTTTGGCGATTTCAGTAGTATAAGGATCATGAATGCGATTTTGTTCAATTAGTGGCACAAATTCGGGACAACTGACCTGCCAAACTTGGACATGGGGTTGAATTTCTAAAATAGCCTGACGGTAGGCATTGCTTTGAGCCGTAGCTGGAGTAGCAATGACACCAATTCGCTGTCCTTGTTGGACTGCTGCCTTTGCCCCTGGTAGAATCACTCCTAAAATGGGGAAATTAAATTCTTGACGGACTATATCTAATGCCAGAGCCGAACTGGTGTTACAAGCCATAATTGCCATTTTCACCCGTTGCTGCTGCATCCAATGGAGGATTTCTCGGACAAATTGGAGAATTTCTAGTTGGGAACGAATACCATAGGGAAGGCGGGCTGTGTCCCCCACATAAATAATTGATTCGTTGGGGAGTTGTTGATAAATTTGTCGCAGTACGGTTAACCCACCGATACCACTGTCAAATACCCCAATCGGAGCGCGTTGAGGTTCTTGAGGGGAGAAAGTATCAAAATGACTATCAAAAATAGAAGATGAATACACAGCAAGTATTAATTTGGATTGTGGTCAGTGGTTAGTGGTCAGTAGGGGCGAAGCATTTGGAAGATAAATTATCGGTCATGGCCAAAAATAGTTCTCCAAATGCTTCGCCCGTACAGTGGTCAGTGGTCAGTGGTCAGTGGTTAGTGGTTAGTGGTTAGTAGGGGCGAAGCATTTGGAAGATAAATTATCGGTCATTGCCGGTTAGTAGGGGCGAAGCATTTGGAAGATAAATTATCGGTCATTGCCAAAAATAGTTCTCCAAATGCTTCGCCCGTACAGTGGTTAGTGGTTAGTGGTCAGTGGTAAACAAAAAACAACGAACAACTGACAACGAACAACTGACAACGAACAACGAACAACAGACGATCATTATCTTTGTTTTAAATAATTCAGAATACCACTAGCTATGCCCTCAGCCATAAGACTTTGGTACTCTGGTGATCCTAAACGGGGATTATCTTCTCGACCGGTCATATAACCTGTTTCTACTAAAATAGCAGGCATAGTATTTTTTCTCAGCACATAAAATCTAGCTTTCCGAGTGCCTCGATTATTCAGGGTACTAATATTTTGGAGAATAGTTTGCCGAACAGTTTCTGCTAAAGCATAACCACTGTCGTAATAATAGACTTCTAAACCATTAACATCAGACCGATTATCCACAGAATTGGCGTGAATGCTGACAAATAAAGTAGCATTAACCCGCTTGGCTATATCCACTCGTCCTTGCAGTTCCACAAAAAAGTCAGCATCTCGCGTGAGGACAACTTGGATACCGTTTTGTTCTAAAATTCTCGCCAGTTTTGTACTAATAGGTAGAACGACATCCTTTTCTAGCAAACCACCCAGTCCAGGAGCGCCAGAATCTTTACCGCCATGTCCAGGATCAATAACTACTAAAACTTTGCCATTAGGAACTGGTAGACGGGGCTGGGGTCTTGTTTGCGGTGGGTCTGTGCTAAAACTTGGAGGATCTAGTCGTGGGATAGAAGGGATAGGTGGTGTAATCGGAGGGCGTTGAGCGCGGAGGTTAGTTTGTAATTGTAGTGCTAATAATTGAGATGTGACTTGATTAAGTACCCCAAAGCTAACACCAGATGCAGGTTGAACAAGAACAACTACAGTATTGTCAGATTGGGGTTGGAGACGGACTTTCAGAATAGGGCTATTACTACTAAAAACCGGACCTTTGACCTGATTAGCTAACTTAGCATTGGGAATGGTGATGCGAAATAGACCGGAACTTCTATCCCAACCAGTGGTAGCAGATATGGCTTGATCTGCCCGAATTAGTAATTGTGTGCCATTACCACCGATTTCTACAGATTGAATAATTGCGGGGGAGTCACTCAGTGATGGTGCGGAGGATTGGTTATTATCAGGTAATTTGGCCAAACGATCTGGGATGACGACAAAACCGCTGTTACCACTAAGTAGGGCTTGCCAATTGCGACTATTGCTATCTAACTGCAAGGTCATGCGAACAGTAGATGGATTACTGGATGATTGGCTAAATTGGATACGACGGACTCCATAGCGATTAATCACTAGATCCCGTTGTCCCATATTTTGTGATAAGGCTGCACCAATGATATCAATATTAACAGAGCGATTGTCTTGACTGCGATTAACTTGCAGTTGAGGATTTCCACCACTGGTACTAATAAAAAACCCATCCCCTGTAACTCGGAATTGATCAATTTGCACTACCCCTGGGGGGATTTCTCGATTAGTAGATGGGGTAATCCGATTTGCTGTAACTACGTTGTAAATACTTCTGGGGTCTAGTGTTGGTTCAGATGATTGATCTGATGTTGGGGGTAGTGATGGTTCTCCAGTTTGCCCAGAAGCAATTTCTGGCTGTGGTAATTCTACTATCCAGCGTTTGCCATTGGTGGGAATAAATTTGACTTGCTTGGGGTTAAAGGTGTAACCAGGGGCTAGTTCGATAACTAAGCGTGTTGTCTGGTCATCAAATTGACCGATACGAATAGTGCGAATTTTGCCACCAATCTGTTGAGTTACGGACGGACGACCAAGTTCGGTTCCTGGTAAGTCAATTACCAAACGGGTGGGGTTAAAAATAAGTTGGGCTTGGGGTTGGACAGCGCTAGATGTGTTAATTTCTAAGTGATTTTGATTGGTATCAAACCGCCAAGATTCTAATTTCGCGGCAAAAGCGGGCGAAGATAGCATGAAGACCGTTCCAAAAGTGCTAGGTATTAACCAATGTAGTTTCACAATCCTTTCTCCTGATTCCTATTGATGGGATTTGTCAATATCTCGACTTATGGGCTAATCTTCAGACCATCACCGCTGCAAATTTAACTTTGTGCAAGTAAAAGATTTTGGTGTTGGTAGTAAGACACGGCTAATGGCGTAGAATTATAGCATATAATTGGTTTACTGATGCCATTTGGTCAGCAAATTTATTTTTCTAGGGTTGGTGATGAATCAGATGACAGGTGATAAAAGTAACTTTTTATCTGGATTTTAAATACTGAAGTATGCCTTGGGCGATCGCATCGGCCATTTGATTTTGATAAGCTGAAGTTCTCAGTTTGGCAACATCGTCTCTACCAGTTAAGAAACCGGTTTCTACCAAAATTGCGGGCATAGAAGTTTTGCGAAGCACATAAAATCTAGCTTTCCGCACTTTCCTATCTCTGACATTGAGACTTTGCAGAATTTTACTATGGACAATCTGAGCTAGTCTTAAACCACTATCATAATGATAAGTCTCTAAACCACTAACTTCTGGACGATTTGCACCTGCTGAATTAGCGTGGATACTGACAAATACATCAGCATTAGCCCGTTCTGCCATGGTCACTCGTCCTGGTAAAGTGACAAAGTAGTCAGAGTCTCTGGTCATAATTACTTGGATACCATTTCGTTCCAAAACTTCAGTAATTCTTTTGCTAATTGGTAAAATAACATCCTTTTCCAGCACTCCACCGATACCAATTGCCCCTGAGTCTTTACCACCATGTCCGGGGTCAATTATCACTACTATTTTGCCTTTACGAAGGTCGCGCCTTGGGGTAATTTGTGGTTGTCTGGGTTTAAGGTCAGGTAGTTGTTGTTTGGGTGGTAATAGGGGAGGTAAATTCATGGGTGGTCTAATCTGACGATATTGTTGCAGTTTTAGAGCCAGGAATTTGTCTCCTGCTTGATTGAGTACACCTAGTGTAACACCTGATGCAGGTTGAATCAAGATAACTACAGTATTTGGCGGTTGCGGTTGCAGACGAAGTTTGATAATAGGACTATTAGCATCAAAAGTAAGGCCTTTGACTTCATTGGCTAATTTAGCATTAGGAATGGTGATCCGGAACAAACCAGAACTTTTATCCCAACCTGTAGTAGCGGATATAACTTGGTCAGCTTTAATTAATAATTGTGTGCCATTGTCCGCAAGTTCTATAGATTCAATTGTCGCAATTGAGTCGTTATTGTTTCTGGTGGGGGGAAAATTATCAGTTTCAGGGGCATTAACCATTCCCCTGGTGGGAAGGATAATTAAACCGCCGCTACTAGCGGTTACTCGCCAATCAGGGCTATTTGTGGCGATTTTTAAGGTCATGCGGACAGATGTTGGTGTTGTTTGCAATTGAGTAAATCCAATGCTGTCCACACCGTGTTTATTAACGGCTAAATTTCCTTGTGTTAAATTTGCTGATAAAGTTGCATCAAGAATGTCAATAAATACCGTAGTTTTATCTCGACTTCTGATGATTCTAGTTTGAGGATTACCGCCATTTGTCCGCATAAAAAAACCATCACCAGTAATTTGCAAACTCTCAATTTGAGTTGTTCCCCTCCTGCTGTTAGCAATTTTAGCAATGGGTGAAAATTCAGGTTTTGCCTGGGAATCTATGCCGACTAAATTGTAATTATTATTATTGTTAGTGTTATTATTGGTGGCAGATGAGTTGGAATCAGATTCTAATTTTGGTAGTTGTACTGTCCAGCGATTAGCACTTTTACCCACAAATTTCACTTGTTTTGGATCTAGGGTATAACCAGGACTTAATTCTAAAACTATCCTGGTTGTTTGTTCATCAAATTGACCAATGCGAATTTCCCGAATTCCTCCACCTATTTGTTGAGTTAACTGAGAACGTCCGAATTTCACACCCGGTAAATCAATTACTAACCGAGTGGGGGTAAAAACTAATTGTGCTTCTGGTTTTACAGCACTATTTGTATTAATTTCTAAGAGATTTTGATTTCGATCAAATCGCCAAGATTCCAATTTTGCGGCTAAAGTTGGCGACGATAGCATGAGTACAGTACCAAAGGTAGCAGGTAGTAACCATTGTAGTTTCACGGCTTTTTCTCCTACTGAAAAATTTAAAGGTATGTGAAGAAAAGTAAAATCGCCCAAAACTCTCTTCCTGTTCCCTGTTCCCTGTTCCCTGTTCCCTGTTCCCTTGCCCCAACGACAATTTTTAACGCCAACCTACTAATAATGATATGGACACATACAAAAAACACCCACCACTGTCAATTACTGACATAGATTGGCGGGTTATCCTCCATAATTACTAAAAACATCTTTAAGCTGTAAAAACTGTCCTGAGAAAAAATAGGAATACAAAACATTATCAAGGCTACTAAAATGGGGGGGAAAGGAAAGTTTTATAAAACCAAAAGAAAACCAAAAAGTAAATTTAATTAAAGGTAGAAATAATAACCATTTTTAAAATTAGAGGGTTTCCAGATTACAGGAGACGGAGATTGGATGAGAGAAGTTTCTTCCAACCTCCTGATATAGTAAATGTAAAAACTACAGCAGAGAAAATTTTCAACTATCTTCTGTGCGATTTACAGCAGAATTTGAGGTGAAATTCAAATTACTAATCATCTTTTGTAGTTACGAGAGATTGTGGTATTTCTACTGCTAATGTTTTGCCAGAGTTGCTATCTAAATTTGCTGAGGTGTTTGATTCTGGAAATACAAATCTCAACAGGGGAGGAGCGATGAATGTGGTAATAATAACCATCATAATAATTGCTGCTCCTAATGGTTTTGAGAGGACACCACTAGCTGCACCGACACCAGCAAATACTAAGCCAACTTCACCTCTGGGAATCATCCCCACACCAATGGCCAAGCGGTTAATGCCGGGTTGACCAAATACTGTTAAGCCTGTCACTACTTTACCAATGATGGCGACTGTGATCAGGAAAGTTGCCATGATTAAGGCTTCCTGATTGGTAGGAATGGCTGGGTTTAAGACTCCCAAATCGGTTTTTGCCCCGACTGTGACGAAGAAAACTGGAACTAGCATATCAGCAATGGGGATAACTTGCTTTTGGAGTTCTTTGCGTTTGTCGGTTTCTTCGAGAACTAACCCGGCGGCAAAAGCCCCAAGAATGGCTTCTAAATGGATGACTGAGGCGAGGTAAGCCATGATTATGGCAAAAATGAAGGCAGGGATGACTAATTCCCCTCTGGTTTTGAGTTGATCTGCGATCGCTACAAATGATTTATTAAAGACATTACCAAAAACTATCGCCCCAATGAGAAAAGCACTGGCACTAATAATCAGATAAATGACGTTACCCACATCAACTACACCATCTTTGGCTAAACTGGCAACTACCGCGAGAACGATAATTCCCAAAACATCATCAATAACGGCTGCACCGAGAATAATTTGCCCTTCTTTAGAATTCAAGCGTCCTAATTCGGAAAGAACTTTGGAGGTGATACCAATACTGGTTGCTGTCAAAGCTGCACCTGCAAAAATCGCGGGAATGGCACTAATCCCAAATATGGTCATTAATCCCACTGTACCTGCTGCAAAGGGGACTATTACCCCGACTGTAGCCACTACGAAGGCTTGAACACCAACAGCCATGAGGTCTTTGAGGTTGGATTCTAAGCCAATTTCAAACAGGAGGATAATTACACCCAATTCTGATAAAACTGAAACCACCTCAGACTGCGCTGCAAATACCTGTGGTGTGGCTTCTGGGGTTAATCCAGCGGTGAGTTGCAAGAAGGTCATGATTAAGGAATTAGAAGCGTCTGTACCACCTTCTGGGAAGACTAACAAATGGAGTACGGAAACACCGATAATTACACCACCGAGAAGTTCACCTAAAACTGCTGGTAAGCCGATTTTGTTACATAATTCTCCACCAACTTTGCTGGCAAAGTAAATTACGACTAAGCTTAAGAGGACAGCGGCTAATACCATGGAACTGTCTGCGGTGGCTGTGGCTGTGGCCAATAAGGGAATGGTTGCACTGATAAGCTGCATTGGTTATCTGAATAACAATTTCTTTATTTTTACTCTTTTTTTGACGGGAATTTATTCAGGTATATATACACCGCTAATAACAGCTATAAGTTGTGATATACAATTAGACCGGCGGTTATAAATCGCGTTTACACGGACAAAGCTACAAACTTGCATTATGCTGAGAATTTAAGCGATACTATAGATTTGGAGTCTTTGAATCTAGTAGAAAAGCGTTAATTCATTTTGATTGTAATTACGCTGATAAAAGCTTACCAGAGTGTCCCAAAAATAGATAATTAGTTTCAGATCCCCGACTTATTGAAGAAGTCGGGGATATATTAAAATGGATAGTCAGAATCAGGATATCCAGGATTTAAGGATTGACAGGATAATAATGGTTACTCCGTGATTTTCAATATAAGCAATTATAAATTGCGATTACGTCGGCACAATATAGCTGATTTTCTGTTGGTTTAGCACTATGGTTAGTTATGTTTTAACACTGAATAAATAATTAAAATCACGGTATGTTGGGTTAAGAAAACCCAACATCTTATTTTATGTTTATTTAATCTTCATAATCTTCATCAGCATCTTTTAATTCATCGTGTTTTCCTTTAATTCTGTCATAGATAGAAATAACTGTATTTTCAGATACTTCTTCACCAAACAAGTCTATAGCAATTCTATTAGCTATTTCTAGTGTATCATTTACATAAACAGAACTATCTACAAGATGTAACGGTAATTTACTCCCGTATAAACTTAGAAAATCATCAAATTTGCTAGACATTGTTTTCTGTTAATTTAAACCTGTGTGCTAAAGAAAAATACAAGATTACAAGTAATTTGTCAAGATATGGTAAATAATTTGCAAGGGTTTAGCATTGCTAAACCCCTACAAGTTATTAATTATTCAGCACCCTCAATTGGGGCAAAACCTTGACGTTGGATGTTTTCTGTGATATGGCGTGGTTCTAAGAATTGCAGCAAATAATCTGGTCCTCCTGCTTTTGAACCGACTCCAGAAAGCTTAAACCCGCCAAATGGTTGACGAGATACTATTGCACCAGTTATATTCCGATTAATGTATAAATTCCCAACTTCAAATTCTGCTTGCGCTTGTTCAATGTGGGAAGGTGTGCGAGAATAAAGACCACCAGTTAAAGCGTAATTTGTGCCGTTGGCAACATCTATTGCTTCTTGAAAATCTTTAACTCGAATTACCGCTAAGACAGGGCCAAATATTTCCTGTTGGGCTATGACTCCATTTGCGGGTACTTCCGAAAAAATCACCGGACCGATAAAATAACCTTGACTGGGTGCGGGTAATTCTAACGCGACTTTTGCTTCTTGTTTACCTTTTTGAATATACTCCAAAATGCGATCGCGCGAAATAGCATCAATTACCGGACCAACTTGGGTACTGGGTAACTCCGTCTCCCCAATATTCAAGGATTTTGTGGCTTCTACCAACCTTTCCACAAACGCATCATAAATGGGTTCAAGCACAATCACCCGTGAACAAGCAGAACATTTTTGACCACTATAACCAAAAGCAGATTGGACAACGCCGACAACAGCCTGGTCTAAATCAGCACTTTCATCAACAATGATGCCATTTTTGCCACCCATTTCCGCAATCACTTTCTTGAGATGCTTTTGACCAGGTTTGAGAATTGCGGCTTCTGCGTAAATTCTACAACCTACTTCTTGAGAACCAGTAAAAGCAATGACATGAGTATCAGGATGATTAACTAAATAAGCGCCGACTTGAGAACCCTTACCAGGAACGTATTGAAAAACACCTTTAGGGATTCCCGCTTCCATTAAGATTTCTGTAAATTTTGCAGTAATAACAGAAGAAGTTTCCGCCGGTTTGAGTAAAGTACAATTTCCCGAAACCAAAGCAGCGACAGTCATACCGCAAGCAATAGCCAAAGGAAAATTCCAGGGAGAAATCACAATAGCGATTCCTTTGGGTTGGTAAATATAACGATTGGTTTCCCCAACCACATCATAAATTACACCCTTATCCAACCGTTCCATTTCCTCAGCATAATAAAGACAAAAATCAATAGCTTCCGAAACTTCCCCGTCAGCTTCCTTAACAGGTTTCCCCACCTCCAAAACTATCCAAGCGGAAAGTTCAGCGCGTCGTTCCTCCATTAACTTCCCAGCTTGACGCAAAATATCAGCGCGTTGCTTAACTGAGGTCTTCTTCCAAGCGGGAAAAGCCGCTTTTGCAAATTGCATAGCTTCCTCAGCCTGTTCAACACTTAGCAAGCCCACCTTACCAACAACCTGACTAAAATTAGAAGGATTAAGAGAATCAACAAAAGTAGTTGTATTCACATATTCCCCATTCAGCAAAGGTAAATAAGTCTTCCCCAACTGCTGACGCACATTTTCAAAAGCTAAACTTGATTTTTTCCTTTTTTCTCCTTGAGCAAAATCCGTATCCGCAACACCAACAAAACCTTCCTTCTCTTCTTTGCTCCTTTGCGCCTTTGCGCGAAACATATCTATAATTGGAGGTGCTAACAACTCCTCAACGGGACGATTTTCCAGATTTTGCCGTAAAAACGAACTATTCGCCGTATTTTCCAACAACCGCCGAATTAAATAAGCCATTCCCGGTAACAAATCACCGTAGGGACAATAAACCCGTACGCGATAACCCTTATCTACCAAAGCTTTAGCTATTTTATCACCCATGCCGTACAGAACTTGCATTTCAAAGCGACGACGGGGAACATTGAGACTTTCCGCTATGGCTATGGCGCGAGATTGCGATCGCACATTATGACTTCCTATGGCAGAATAGACATACTCATGATTTTCGAGTAATAGTTGCGTAATCGTCTCAAAATTGGCATCGGTGGCGACTTTATCATTATAAACTGGTTGTGGCCAATGCTTTTGAGCAGCTTTAATAGTTTCCTGATCCCAATACGCACCTTTAACTAAGCGAATACTGAGAGGATAACCGCGTTGTTTTAACCAAGCAATGATATCTCTAGCGTCTTGTTCACTATCACGCAGATATGCTTGGATTGTCATGCCAATATCTGTGCGTTGACGAAATTCCTCTTCCAGTAACAGTTTTTTGAGAATGGTAAAAGTAATATCCTTGTAGGCATATTGTTCCATATCAAAATGGACTGCTGCACCCAATTCTTGAGCGCGACGGAGTAAAGTCCGAATATGATTGCTGACTCTTGCTTCACTACCTTGAGCATCTAAAGGGTCAAATTGGGAATAAAACGCCGTTAATTTGACAGAAACCTGAACTTTCGGGATATTTTCGCCGTCAGCTTCATCAATAGCGGGAATTTTCGCCCAATTTTTTGATGCTTCTACCAATTGCTGCATCAATTCCAGGTATCTTTCTAAATAAGATTGCGCTTCTACTTCCGTAATTACCGCTTCACCGAGTAAATCAATGGTGAAAGCCATTTTCTCCTTTCGCAGTCTCTCAACGGTTTTGATGACTTGCTTAATATTTTCGCCGGAAATATACTTGTGTGCTAAAGTTTCTACAGCAGTTCCCACGGTTGTCGCTGCTACCTGTGCGGGCATAGAATCGGGGTTAGCAAAATTTAAGATTGCTTTTAAAGCTGTGGGTAGTTCTACCGATTCATCTCCCAAATATTCTTGCATATGGGAGGCGATTTCTGATTTACTATGTATTGCGGGCAAAGTATCAATGAACCGAAATAATTGTACTCTTAAACCCGGATTACTCATAGCCCAATCGAGTAGTTTATCATCCCAGCGCATTTGGTCGCGTAAAGCAGATAGAAATGAGCGATTTTCCTGGGTAGCAGCGAGAACCTGTTTAGCAATTTCTTGGGTTTTCGCTTCGTAAGTGCTGTTTTCTACTTGTAATACCATAAATTTGTCAGTTTCCAAACAATATTTTTTTGAAGTAATGTTGAATGATTTTCTCAAAATGGATTACGGTGTTATTTCTAACTTAGTTAGCGCCATTTTGTAACCTTTCCTAGTAGTTTTGAATGTCGTTTTATCGAATATGTGGAAAAACTGAGCTTTAGTATCTTTGGGGACAGGTATAGTTTGCTTAGGAGGTTGTACCAAAAACCCGACAAATGCACAATTGCAAGTATGACGCAAAGAAGCAAGTAATCGCAATGCGAAAATTCTAGCAGATAATTTATCTTCTTAACCAAGATAACCGGACATTAACGCACTCCAACCAATAATACCACCTCCTAAAATCAAGTAAGCAGCATTAATGCGGTAGCGAATTGCTAAAATTGCCGAAATAATAGAAATTCCTAAACCTAAAAAATCCACATAAGGAGTTTTTGGTACTATTAAAGTAGCCATTCCTAATTGGATTGTAGTTAATACCATTAAAGCTACAGCACTAACATTAACAGCATCTAAAAAAGGTCTTGTCCAAGATGAATTACGAATAGGATTCATGAAAGGATTTAAAGCAGCAACAAGTAAAAATGAGGGGAGAAAAATTCCCAAAGTTGCCACAATTGCCCCCGGAAATCCAGCAATTATATAACCAATAAATGTCGCAGTAGAAAGTACAGGACCAGGAGTAAATTGCCCAATAGCAATAGCATCTAATAATTGTTGTTGTGTTAACCAACCGAATTCTTCTACTAATCCTCCTTGTAAAAATGCTATTAATAAATAACCACCACCAAACAGCACACTACCAACTTTGAGAAAAAATAAACCCAATTGCCACAAAGGTACAGATACATGATTATTTATAGCTGTATTCACAGTTGCAGTAGTTTGCAAAAATGTACTTGTAGTTAAACCAATTATCATTAAATTAATTTGATTACTACTGCATAACCAAATCATTCCTAATATTCCTCCTAGCAATAAAGCCATAACTTCGTTAACTTTAGCAAACCCAGTAATTAAGCCAACTGCTATGGCAATTATCAGTAATTGTCGTGTTTTTATTGCTTTTTTCCCTAAACCCCAAATAGCATTAATGATAATTGCTAAAACAACAGGTTTAATTCCATAAAGTAAAGGTAAAACTTGGGGTAAAGTCCCATAATTGACATATAAATAAGCAAATAAACCTGTAATTAAAACCGCAGGTAAAATAAAACAAACTCCCGCAACAATTAAGCCTAACCACCCTGCATAAATGTATCCTATATGAATAGCCATTTCTGTGGAATTGGGTCCAGGAATTAAGTTAGTTACCCCTAATAAGTCTAGAAAATGTTCTTGTGTCAACCATTGACGACGTTTAACTACTTCATCTTCTATCATAGCAATATGGGCAACTGGTCCACCAAAACCAATAATGCCTAATTTGAGAAAAAGTTTAGCAACTTGAGTTAAGCGATTGAATGATAAATTATTCATTGAGTTTGACAGTTAAAGCTATATCTGGATAATCACTAAATACACCATCTATACCTAAACTAAAAAATATTTCATATTCTTTTTGCGGATTTCCTTGCAAGTCTAAAGGTAAGAAAAAATCCTCATTTCTAAAAGTCCAAGCGTGAACTTGTAAATTAGCTGCATGAGCATCTACAATTAAAGATGTCGGTGATAATAATTTACCATGAATATCTCTAGGAATCAATAGGTTTTTATGCACACCTATTGCTTGGGCATATTCCGCAATTTCTTTCAAACTTTTTTGACTTAATAAATCTGTATAAGTGCGAGGATCATTATCAATCACAAAATCATAAGGTTTACCAATATCATTAATTAATTGCACTAAGGGTAAATCAGTTTTCTGAGATAATTCTTTCAAGTTACTAACTTCAAAAGATTGAATAAATATCGGTAAATTAATTTCCTGCAAATTCAATAATAAAGTATCTTCTAATGGTAAACCAATAGCTTGAAAATAGCTGGGATGTTTTGTTTCTGGATAAATGCCAATATGGCGACCAATTAATTGACTTTTATGCTTTGCTAAATCAATGATTTCTTGAAAAGTGGGAATAGTTAATATACCGTTATAAGCTGTATTTTGGGGACGAAGTTGGGGAATGCGTTCTTGTGCTGTTAAAGTTTTGATTTCTGTTATGGTAAGATCTTCTGTAAACCAACCAGTTTTAATTTCATCATCAATAATTTTCGTAGTTTTTAAATGAGCAAATCCTGGATGATTAGCAATATCGGTAGTTTCTGATATTTCATTTTCATGACGCGCAATCAAAATACCATCTTTAGTAATCACTAAATCAGGTTCAATATAATCAGCACCTAAATCAATTGCTAACTCATAACTTGCTAAAGTATGTTCAGGACGGTAGCCACTTGCACCGCGATGAGCGATAATGAGAGGATGTTTAATTTCTTGATTCATATTTTTGGTAATTAAGTGACAAAATGTTGAGAATTATCATTATTTTGGACAACAATTTCAAATTGCGCTAAAATCATAACATAATTATCTGAATTATCGGACTATGACAACTAGTAATATAGAAGTTGTTTTCAGCTTTGATACAACTGGAAGTATGTATCCCTGTCTTACCCAAGTCAGAAAGAAGATTAAACAAACTGTTACCAGATTAATGGATGAATTACCATTAATTAAAATTGGGATTATTGCTCATGGTGACTATTGTGATCAAGGTTCAACTTATGTCACAAAAATATTTAATATCTCTGATGATGTAGATGCAATTTGTGATTTTGTGCAGAATGTAGAACCGACTGGAGGAGGAGATGCACCGGAATGTTATGAGTTAGTATTGCATGAATCACAATCTTTAAATTGGAGTGAATCTGCATCTAAATCACTAGTTTTAATTGGTGATGATATTCCCCATGCACCAGCACATAATCCGCAAAAATTAAATTGGCGTAAGGAATTAGAAAAATTATCAGAATTA
The DNA here is from genome assembly GCF_001672255.1 of Anabaena sp. AL09. NCBI lineage: Bacteria > Bacillati > Cyanobacteriota > Cyanophyceae > Nostocales > Nostocaceae > Anabaena > Anabaena sp. AL09. Next base: position 40,126 of record NZ_LJOQ01000020.1, on the reverse strand, counting down.
GGAATTTCTGTATATGGAGTCCAAGCATTAAATCGTTCTCATGCTACACCATTTTATCAGGAATTAGCGAATAAATCTGGGGGCTTTCATCTTAATCTTGACCAATTTTCCTATATTACAGATTTATTTTTGGCTGTTTGTTATCAACAATCTTCTAATGAACAGTTACAGGCTTATGAACAGGAAGTTATTGAAGAAGGGCGCATGAGTCGGGGGTTAAATAAAATATTTAACACCATGATGAAACGTGAGACTACATCCTACTATGAATCAACTGATTTAAGGGCTGTAACACCAGGAAGATTTCAAGTTTTGGATGTAGAAAATGATATTTCTATTAAGGCTTTTGTTTTAGAAAATGGTTTAAGCTTTAAGGTAGGTAGGGGTTTTTATGAGTTTACTAAAACTGAAACTATCCAAGCTAAAAAAGAAATTATTTTGATGGATAGAGTCACAGGTGATTTATTTGCAGGCAGTGCTGCTAGAGAAATGCTGGGTTTACCGATGGATGCTACAATGAGAATTAAACCTAGTAGTCTGGAAAAATATGTGGTATTTGTCCAAAGTACCTCAGCGAATCGAAAGTTAATTGGTAACACTCGATTTTTATATGAGGTACAAGATTGGGATAAATAATAGATATAATCATGGATATCCGACTGATTAAAGAAGTTGGGTATCTGATTATTCACAATCGGCGATCGCACAAGATTAAGTTAATATTTAAAGTAAGATTGTCATTCTAAATTCTTAATTGTGACCACTGTTGTCTTTTGAAAATTATATTTGATCATCAATCTAATGTTACCAACAAAAACTGACCTAAAACGCATAGAAGAATTGCGGCGTTTATTACAACAAGCTGGATATGCCTACTATGTTCTAGACGCGCCAATTATGGAGGATACGGTTTATGATCGACTGTATCGAGAATTGCAAGAATTAGAAACGCAAAATCCAGAATTAATTACTTCTGACAGTCCGACTCAGCGCGTTGGTGAGCGTCCTGCAACCCATTTTACCTCAGTCCGCCATAATATCCCGCTGTATAGTTTGGAAAATGCTTTCAATATTGAAGAATTGCAAAGTTGGGATCAACGTTGGCGGCGACACTCGCCAACTCAGTATGATACCGGAGAAATAGAATATGTATCTGAGTTAAAAATTGATGGTGCTGCTTTAGCATTAACTTACGAAAATGGGCTTTTAGTAAGGGGGACAACGAGAGGAGATGGGGTAATGGGTGAAGATGTTACCCAAAATGTGAGAACTATTCGGTCAATTCCCCTGCGTTTGAATTTTGACGGATTGGAAAATATTGCTAAAGTGGAAGTACGGGGAGAAGTGTTTCTACCTTTACAGGTGTTTAAGGAAATTAATGAGAAAAGACAAAAAGCTGGTGAACAGGTATTTGCTAACCCGCGCAATGCTGTGGCTGGTACGCTTAGACAATTCGATTCCCGCATTGTCGCACAACGACAGTTAGATTTCTTTGCTTATACTTTGCATATTACGGGGTTGGATGATTCCAGTATTGCGAATACCCAATGGGAAGCTTTAGAATTATTGCAAAGACTTGGTTTTCGAGTTGATACCAATCATAAACTCTGCCATTCTATTGCTGAAGTTGTTGAATATTATCAATATTGGGATACAGAACGGCTGAATTCTCCCTATATGACAGATGGTGTTGTCGTCAAATTAAATACTTTTAGACTGCAAGAACAATTGGGGTTTACACAGAAGTTTCCCCGCTGGGCTATAGCCTTAAAATATCCAGCCGAAGAAGCCCCAACCCGTGTAGAAAAAATTACTGTCAATGTCGGCAGAACCGGGGCATTAACTCCCTTAGCGGAAATGTTGCCCGTACAATTAGCAGGAACAACAGTTTCCCGTGCTACCTTACATAATAGCGATCGCATTGAACAATTAGACATCCGTATTGGCGACACCGTGATTGTTCGCAAAGCCGGGGAAATCATCCCCGAAGTCGTCCGGGTAATTAAAGAACTGCGTCCCGCTGATACCCAACCTTTCATTATGCCTTCCCATTGTCCCGCGTGTGGACAGATAGTAGTCAGGGAAACTGGAGAAGCAGTTACTAGATGTATAAATGCTTCCTGTCCCGCCATTCTCAAGGGTGAAATTGAACATTGGGTCAGTCGTGACGCGTTAGATATTAAAGGTGTAGGCGAAAAGTTGGTGTATCAACTTGTAGATAAAAGCTTAGTCCATTCCGTTGCTGATTTATATGACTTGCAAATAGAAGACTTGTGTGCATTAGAACGCATGGGAAAAAAATCGGCGGAAAAATTGATCAATGCGATCGCCCAATCAAAAACGCAACCCTGGGCTAGAGTATTATATGGTTTAGGCATCCGTCACGTTGGCAGCGTCAACGCCCAATTATTAACAGAGAAGTTTACCACCGTCGAAGACTTAACAGCCGCCAGACAATCGGATATTGCAGGTGTTTATGGTATCGGTGCAGAAATTGCCCAATCAGTCTATCAATGGTTTCGCACCCCAGCCAATCAAAGCTTAATATCCCGTATCCAGGCTATTGGTTTAGAATTAGCAAACAGCACAGCAGCCCAAGCTGTGGGCGAAATTAATCAAAAATTTGCTGGTAAAACCTTTGTCGTTACTGGCACATTACCAACTTTAAAACGCGATGAAGCCAAAGCTTTAATTCAAAAATCAGGCGGTAAAATTACTGATTCAATTAGCAGAAAAACAGACTTTTTAGTTGTAGGTGCAGATGCCGGTTCTAAGTTAGAGAAAGCGCGGAAGTTGGAAATTAGCCAATTGACTGAGGCGCAATTATTGGCAATGCTGACAGAATAAGTAAGTCAACAGACATAAATTGTTAAATTCTGTTACAGTTTTTATTGTGAAGATAAATTAACAAGAATTTTCACATCTTAAACACTTTTAACCGTGAAAAACGATGAATTCCCTATTTACCAAAACAGTTAGTATTGCCATTGCAGCCACAACTCTTTTCGTCAGTGTTCCCGCTTTCGCTGGAACTAAGCCTGCGGCAAAACCTGCTACACCCCATACCAGTACACAGACTGTCGGGACAATTGTAGAAGTAGCCAGTGGTAACAGTTCTTTCACAACCTTAGTAGCAGCTATCAAAGCGGCTGGTTTAGTCGAAACCTTATCAGCTAAAGGACCATTCACCGTATTTGCACCTACAGATGCCGCATTCAAAGCTTTGCCAAAAGGAACTTTAGAAAAACTGTTGAAGCCAGAAAACAAAGCCACCTTAGTCAAGATTTTGACCTATCATGTAGTTCCTGGGGAAATTACTGCTAAAAGCATCAAGGCTGGTGATGTCAAAACAGTTGAAGGTGCTTCAGTAAAGATTCAAGTTAAGAAAGGTCGAGTCACTATAGGTAATGCTAAAGTTACCAAAGCAGATGTCAAAGCTAGTAACGGCGTAATTCATGTAATTGACAAAGTGCTGCTTCCCCCTGACGTGAAGTTGTAGAATTTTTTTTCAAGCCAATAATTTGTGGGATGATTTGCAGAATAGTCTTGAGTTCTGGGGTGAGTAAATCAAACTCCAGAACCCATTATTTTTACTGACGTAGTAAATTTCCAAAATGGTATTCAGTCTGTTGAGTTTCAACTTCGGTGTAACACAACTTTTAATGACTTGTAAGTAGTTGGGTAAATTGACACTAGATTTATTTTGCCACCTTGCAGATTAACAACATGATATTGTGATTTATTTCTTATTTTTATGTGATATAGTTACCAAAATCGGTTCTGATGGGGAACAGCCATTGGACGTGAGGGGGAAAGTCTGGTGCAAATCCGGCGCTGTCCCGCAACTGTGAGCCATAATATGGTGAGTCAGGATGCCCGCCGATAAAAAAGAAAAGATGTTTATATAAATCTGCGAGGTACAGATGATATCTAGGAAAAAACCGGGGTTAGTTAATCTCATCTTCATGGCTGTTATTAGTTTTTACCTGGTAGTTAATTTTCCCAAACCTGCCTACGCAATGCACATTATGGAAGGGTTTTTACCTGTGCAATGGGCGATATTTTGGTGGGTTGTGGCATTACCATTTTTTGTTTTAGGATTGCGGAGTCTGACTCGCATTACCCAAGCTAACCCAGAATTGAAACTTTTGTTAGGTTTGGCTGGTGCTTTTACCTTTGTGCTGTCAGCGTTGAAAATCCCTTCTGTCACAGGTAGCTGTTCTCACCCCACAGGAACAGGGTTAGGTGCGGTGCTGTTTGGACCCCTGACCATGACAGTTTTGGGTAGCTTAGTCTTGTTATTTCAGGCTTTGTTACTGGCACATGGTGGATTAACTACCTTGGGTGCAAATGCTTTTTCGATGGCGATCGCTGGCCCATTCGCAGCTTATTGGATCTATAATCTCACAATGCGCCTGAGTGGTAAACAAAAAATCGCCATATTTTTAGCCGCGGCTTTGGCAGATTTACTCACCTACATTATTACTTCTATCCAACTTGCCTTGGCTTTTCCTGTACCTGTGGGCGGATTTATCGCTTCATTTATCAAGTTCGCGGGAATTTTTGCTATTACTCAAGTACCCTTAGCAATTAGTGAAGGATTACTAACTGTCTTGGTTTGGAACTGGTTACAATCTTATAATCCTCAAGAATTGGAACTTCTGCAATTAATTAAGGGAAAAAATCAAAGTCATGAACCAATCTAAAAAAAGTTTAAATAACTGGTTTTTAATATTAGGCGTTTTAGCTTTAGCAGTTGCACCATTAATATTTGTGCGGGGTGGTAAATTTGCTGGTTCTGATGATAGAGCCAAAGCCGCTATTACAGAAATCCAACCTGAATATAAACCCTGGTTTAAATCGCCATTTGAACCAGCCAGTGGAGAAATAGCTAGTTTATTATTTGCCTCTCAAGCGGCGTTAGGTGCGGGAGTAGTTGGTTATGCAATAGGTATTTATAAAGGACGTTCTCAACAGCCAAAACGTGAAGAATGACCCTACAATTAGATACTTTAGCTTATACTAATCAACTGAGAAGATTACCACCAGAACATAAACTTATTTTTGCATTGACGACTCTGATTATTTCTCTTTGCGCTCATCCTTTAGTCCAAATCTTGATAGTAATTTGGATGAGCATTTGGACAGTAATTTATGCAAAAATTCCGGTTGGTGTTTATTGGCGATTGTTAATGTTTACCATAGTTTTTTGTTTAACAAGTTTACCAGCACTAATGGTAAATGGAGTTGCAATTGCTAATTTGCAAACTGCACAATTAGACTCATGGTATGGGCTAAATTTTGGACATTTCTATATTTATATCAGTCGTAGTGGCATTATTCAAGCATGGGAAATTGTAACTAGATCATTAGCTTCTACATCTTGTTTATATTTTCTCATGTTAACTGTCCCGTTCACAGAAATTTTGCAAACTCTCCGTCAGTTGAGATTTCCAGCACTTTTAACTGATTTGCTATTACTAATGTATCGGTTTATTTTCATTTTACTCAAAACAGCTAATGAATTATTGACAGCACAAAATTCTCGTGGTGGCTACCGCAATTGGCATACTAGCATGAAAAGTTTAGCATTATTAATCGGACAATTATTACAACGGACTCTACAACAATATAGTCAATTTTCTCTAGGATTGCAAGCAAGGGGTTTTAGTGGTGAATTGCGATTTTGGCATCCCCGACGTTATCGTTCATCTCCACGATATATCATTGAAGCAATTTGTGGCTGTGTATTATTAATAGGATTAGAAATTTGCCAAAATGCAGGAATATTTACTCGAATTTGAACAGGTACATTACACTTATCCAGGTTCAGAAAAATCAGCCTTAAATGGTTTAACCATGAGGATTTCTTCCGGTAAAAAGTGTGCCTTAATTGGTCAAAATGGTTGTGGAAAAACCACACTTTTCTTATTAGCTAATGGACTTTATAAACCAAACTCTGGTATTGTCAAATGGTGTGGTAAACCATTAATTTATAATCGTCAACATCTCAGTAAAATTCGCCAAAAAGTTGGTTTAGTATTTCAAGATCCAGAACAACAATTAGTAGCTTCTACGGTTGAGGAAGATATTTCTTATGGTTTGTGTAATTTAGGTTTACCGGAAACAGAAATTAAGAATCGAGTCGAACAAGCTTTAATTGAGTTTGGGTTAACTGATTTAGCAGAAAAGCCAGTACATCATTTAAGTTTAGGACAGAAAAAGCGAGTTTCCATAGCTGATATCATGGTACTACAACCACAACTTTTAGTATTAGATGAACCAACGGCATATTTAGATATAAGACATACTCGAAACTTGATGAAAACCCTCAAGAAAATTCATAAAAATGGAAATACTCTATTAATGGCAACTCACGATTTAGATTTAGTCTATCGTTGGGCAGATTGGGTTTTTGTCATGGATCAAGGACAATTGATGCTAGAAGGAACACCAGAAGATGTATTTAGCCAGCGGACACTTTTGGAAGAATTAGAATTGGGTGTACCATTAATATATGAAATGTTAGTTAATGGGTTATCTCCTGAAGAGGGAATAATTATAGAACGAGTCCGACAACGAATATTAAAAGATGGTTGAAAATAGATTTAACCGTAATATATTTTTGTGCATATATTGTAGGTTGGGTTAAGCGACAGCGCAACCCAACAAAATTCCGACAATATTGGAAGTACAACCCAACAAAATTCCGACAATGTTGAAAGTGCAACTCAACAAAATTCCGAAATGTTGGAAGCGCAACTCAACAAAATTCCGAAATGTTGGGTTTCCTTGCGTCAACCCAACCTACTTGTAAGTTAAATGTCAAAAGACAGTCTCTCAAACATTTATTATTATGTTGAAAAGATAAAAAAGGGATTCTTTACAGTAAACTAAGTAGGTGGGCGGAGGAAAATCAAAATATATCTCGTTTTGTGAAATGGCTAAAACTCAACCAGAATAACGTATTGAGGTAAATTTACATATCGTTACACATTTTGGTTATTTCACGTCCACCTACTTAACTAATTAAACTCTCTGTGGGAATCAGATATGCAGCTTCAAGAACTCTCTAGTGTTGCAGTCATTGTTGGTGAAAATGCCGTTACCCTTTCTCAACTACCTTCTGTATGGCAAGATATCGCTAAAGGTAGAGCAAACGTCAGATTCAGTAATCCACAAATTTATGTGGAAATGGCGCAGTTATTTCAATATAAACTGCAATATGGTGATGTTGATTTGTTTAATGAACGCCCCCATTTATCTCATTTAATACCGTCATTTTCCCAGCTATTTGGACAAATGGCACAGGAAACTCTGGAATTTTATGGACATGACTTTATGGTTCATAACTATCCAAACTTTGCAGAAGTTCTACATAATCTTGAATCAAAGGGTTCTGAGTACAGTAACGAAGTAAAAGTAGCTCGCATTGGGTTAGAACTTTTTGATGAATTTGGATATGATTTACCAGCTAGTTTCTATCATGTGCATTTAGCTCCAATTTATCGAGATCATGTGTTTGAAGAACGGGCTTTAAGATTTGATCAACGGGATATAGAACATAAACGTTCTTGGGATGCTATCCTCCACGCAGGTAAGGTATTTGCAATCCAAATGAAAGTGCAAAGTATAGCCTCCAAATACGGTTTTACCTATCAACATGGCTGTGGTTGTAACTCCCATTTATCTTCCATTGATGAATCTTCCGGTGCATTTGCGTATGAATTAAGTGCAGAAAAACGTCAACGCTGGATTCGGAGTTTTATCTGGACAGCTTGGTATGAGTATGCAATATTTCCCATTGTGCCAAATACCAGTTATCTTGTTTAATCAAAAGACAATTTGTTAAAGAAGTGGGAGATTTACATCTCCCATTCATGATTTATCTAATGTAACCGCTCAATAATCCGGGGTAAATCCTTCCATGACAAGCCTCAAATGGCGTAAAATCGTTCCCGAACAGGTAGTCCACCCCCATTTATTGAGCGGATACTATCTAATGATGTTCAAAAATTTAATTACTTCAGACACAGAATAATATATAGAAACATCCCTATTCTTGGTAATTTGCCAAACAAATTGTTCAGGACTAGAAATAACTTCTACTGTAATTTGTGCAGATTTACCACCTTGTAAAACTGTAAATCCTACTCTTTCTAAGGCGCGAATTGTCCAAATAGCAGCAACACCTTCACCTATTAAATTAACTGTTCCTTTTTCAGGTATATGCAGATTAAATTCCCCAGAAAAAATATTAAATTCCACACCTTCACTGCGGAAAGTATCAGCAAATGCACCACTTAATATCAAATCTTCTGGTGCGCCAACGTGAAGAATACCATTAATTCCTAACAGCCAAATTTTATCAGCAAGGCGCAAAGCTAAATCTAAATCATGGGTAGAAAGCAAAATTGCTTGATTTGTATCCCTTGCTAATTGACGTAACAATTGCATAATTTCCACCCGGCGTGGTAAATCTAAAAATGCTGTTGGTTCATCCAATAACATCACCATAGGCGACTGCGCTAAAGCCCTAGCAATCATAATTTTCTGTCGTTCACCATCACTTAATTCGCTCACATTCCGTTGGGCTAAATTTACCGCTCCCACAGATTTCATCGCCCAATTAATAATCTCCTCATCTTCAGGTGTTAACTTTCCCCACCAGTCAGTATAAGGATATCTGCCCATACTCACCAAAGCGTAAGCTGATAACATTCCCACATCAATTTTTTCAGTCAATACCAAACTTAAAAGTTTTGCTAATTCCTGTGGTGGTAACTTGTAAATATCATTTTCTAAAAGTTTGACTTCCCCAGCAATTGGTGGTTGCATTCCTGCCAGAGTTCGCAATAAAGTAGACTTACCAGCACCATTAGGACCAAGTAGACAAACTAATTCTCCTGTTTGCAAAGATGTAGAAATATTAGATGCAACATTCCGAATAGTTTTCTGGGAAGTCTTATAACCAATAGTTAAATTATGAGTTTTCAGAATTGAGTTACTCATGACGGAAAAGATTTTCTAGAGTTACGTTGTAGAATTACCCAAGTAACAACAGGAGTTCCTATCAAAGCAGTAATAGCATTTAAAGGTAAAACCATTTGATTTATCAGAATTTGGGCAACCAAATCAGCAAATAAGGCTAAAATTGCTCCCATAATAATAACACTAGGAATTAATATCCGATGATCTGAAGTATTAAAAAGACTGCGGCAAAGATGGGGAATTGCTACACCTAAAAATGCTATCGGTCCACAAAAAGCAGTAATCGCTCCTGCTAATATAGAAGCACTGCTAATCACAGAAAATCTGGTTTTTTGGACTGTTAACCCTAAACTGCGTGCATAAGATTCACCTAATAAAAGTGCATTGAGAGATTTTGATTGCAGCACAGCAATTAATAAACCTACACAAATAACTGGAGTTAAAATAGCTAATTGTTGCCAAGTTACCCCAGTGAAACTTCCAAAAGTCCACATTATATAACTTTGAATCCGTTCTTGTGAACTAAATTGCAACAAAATACTTACCATTGCACTTGTCGCATATCCAAATAATAAACCTAAAATTAATAAAGTCATTGTATCTTGTACACGACGGGAAACAACTAACATCAACCCTAATACTGATGCTGCACCAAAACTTGCCGCTATGACTAAACTAAAATCACCAATCATTCCTAAATCAGTTAATAACGTCGGTACAGTCAAACTTGCTGTCAGTAAAACCAACGCTACTCCTAAACTTGCACCAGAACTAATTCCTAATACAAAAGGACCCGCTAAAGGATTTTTAAATAGAGTTTGCATTTGCAAGCCACTTACCCCTAAAGCTGCACCAGCTAATGTTGCAGTTAAAGCTTTAGGTAAACGAAATTTAAGAATAATATTTGTCCATGTTGTCTTTTCTGCTTCTTGTCCCAGCAAGATATTCATAACCTCATGAATGGGAATATTCACAGCCCCAAAACCTAAATCCAGTAAGAATGCCAAAATTAAACATAGTAGTAAAATCGAGAAAATCAAATATTTCTTATTAATAAATTTCCAGAGTAAAAATTTATTAATAACCTCATGCTTTTTGATTAACATTATTTATTCACTTTCTGATAGTAAAATAGGTTATAATTAGGTAATATTTCTGGATGAAATATTTTAATTAAATCAGATAAAACCACATCAGGGTTACTAATACCACTTTGCCAGTAGTCATTACCACCATTGGGACTAAGGCGAGCATTATTATTATAGAGATTTCCTTTTTTGAAAGCATGAAAATCACCATAACGATTATCTTCAGTCACAACATCTTTTAAACTGTTCCAAGATTGTCTAAGATTCAACCAATAATCAGCATTAGCAGCCTGTTCAAAAACAGCTTCAAAAGATATAGGTAAACTACCAGAAGATTTATCCTCACTCCAAAGATAATTTGCACCTGCGTCGGCTAGATATTTAGCCACATAACTATTACCACCTGGTGTATACCAAGTCCCTTTAAAATTGAAGCCTACAAACACAGTCGGACGATTTTTAACAGCTTTAGCTTTAGTAGCAATATCTTCGTATTTCTTAGCAATTGCAGCAAAGATTTTTTCCGCCTCTTCCTCCTTATTAAAAAATAAAGCAGTAAACTTTAACCATTCACTTCTCCCCAGTGGCGTATCTTCCATATATTCAGCATTTATCGCCACCTTTAACCCAGATTCCAACAACTTAGGAAAACTATCAGTTTGTTGATTTCCAGTACCAAAAGTGGTAACTAACTCAGGATTAAGTTCTAAAACTTTCTCCACATTCACAGTAGAATTATTGCCAACAGATACCACCTTACCAGCCTTGATTCTGTCAATAAAATCTGGTGTAGTTACTTGTTTAATATCGCTAACACCGATTAACTTATCAACAACATTTAACTTAGAAAAATGTGGTAAATGAGTTGTAGAAAGAGAAATCACAGAACTTACAGGTGTAGTAAATATTTGGGATTTCTCGAACCCTGGTGGTATTGGTGTACCGCATTGAACCAAAACATATTTAAAACCTGTTTTAGCATCTTTCCAGGGATTTTTAATCGTCACGACTTTGTAGTTTTTATAATATTCAACTGCAAAACCGATAGCATGAGTAACCTTCACCTTATTGGGAAAATAATCAACATTAGAATCATACTTTTGAACACAGCCATTATTAACTGAACTAACAACCGGACTATTCTGAGAACCTTGACAAGAAACAACCAAAACAGCAACTAAAAACAACTGACATAGAAAAATAATAACCTGAGACTTCCTAAAAACCATCTTCCATATTTCTCTTTGTGCCTCTGCGCCTCTGCGTGAGAAAATTACCCCAGAAAAACACCAACTAAGGATATATATATTCAACAACCTTATTCCCCTCAACCAAATGTTCCTGTACAATTCTTTCTGCAACTTCCGGCTTAACACGACTGTACCAAGTTCTATCAGTAGAATGATAAACAACAGGCCCTAACTTACAAACCTGTAAACAACCACTTGTTCTCACTTCCAAATCTAATTCCGCCTTCTCAACAGCAGCCTTTAAAGCCTCAAAAGTAGGTTGCCATTTTCGAGAAGGATAACAACGTCCAGAAGTGCAAACTGCAATATAGGCACATTTGAGAGGATTTTTAGTAAAAGGAATGGGCTTTTTACCTAATACATAAACATCTCTAAGTTCCTGATAAAAATCCAACTTTCTAAAATCAGCCTTACCTTCAGGAAGCAAATTTTCATCCTCTACATAGGGATTAGGTAAAAATATCGTCATAGCCTTTTCACCAGCACCATTCCAAAATTGAATACCCCAACTTCTCGGTTCTCCTTCGGGATTTATCCTTCTATAAAATGCACCCTTACTAATCAAACGTTGCTGTCTTACTTCGATAGAAGTTTCAGCATTAGGACCACCTAGAGTTTCCTCAATACATAAATGAAAATGCCAATCTCTAGTAATAACAGTTAAATATCCATCATAGAGAACGCATTTTTTAGGTGCTTCATGAAACTCCAACTCTAAAACACTACCTTGTTCCAAATGTCCCAAACCAACTTGATGCCAATTTTCTTGAAATAAAGTATAAGCTAAACAAGCCAGAACATCACCTTGACAATCAAAAAACTCATACTCAATTTGCCAATCATTTCCCGTAGCTTCAATTGTTTTTTCATTTACTGGTGTTACCCAACAATTAAAATCAGCCATAAAAAACTCTCCTTGTATTAAAACGTAGAACTCAAACCAACTTGAAAACCTCTCCCTCCGTCAGGAAAACCAGGAAACAACTGATAACGCTGATTAAAGAGATTTTCCAGGCTACCTGTAACCACCAGTTTATCATTTAAAGGTACACGCAGTTTAAAATCAAAGGTGGTATAACCAGATAAAAATTCTGTATTTGTATTATTAGTAGGATATCCATTTAAGGAATTCATTAATAAACCTAAATACAAACCTTGAGGATTTTCATAAGAAACTCCCAAATTTAATTTATCTGCACCAGCAAAGCGCAGTTCTTTGTCAATTTCCGCCGCATTAGAACTTTTCAAAATACGTGGATCATTTGCTGTGTAATTAACGAAAGTATAAACGTTTTTGGCCAGTTGCAAATTCAAACTAGCCTCAATTCCTGTAGTTTCCACCAGTCCGATATTTTCCCAAGTTCCTGTATTACCATTTACTGGTGGTATCAGTCGCTTAAAGGCAATTGTATCTGATACACTATTTTTGAAAAAGGTTAATCTTAGTAAACCAATATCACCAAGTTTTTGGTCAATACCAATATCATAACTATCACCTCTTTCTGGTTTAAGTTCTGGGTTGCCAATATTGCTAGGATTGACATTAAATAAGTTAGCAATGGTGGGAACTCGGAAATTTTGAATATAATTTGCTCTTAAAGTTGTTGAGTCAGAAACAGCAAATTTTGTCCCCACAGAAGGAGATGTAACTGAACCATTTACCAAGGTGCTAAAGTCTTGACGTAAACCTAAATTTACAGTTAAATTAGGAATTAATGCTACTTCATATTTGGCAAATAATGCTCCTTGATTAATATCATTATCATAGTTCAATGTTTCTTTATTAGTGGAATAGCTAAAAGAAGTATTCCGAACATTGACAGTGCGATAATCAAAGCCATAAACTAAACTTTGATTTTTAGCAAAATTCCAACTGTGTGTAGTTTGAATTCCGTAGGAAGTTTGGTTGGTTTCAAAGCGACTTGAACCACTAGGATCAAAACGAGTATTCAAAAAATCACCATAAACTCTAGCTGTTAATAAAGAATCATCTCCACCTCCTAATTTTGAATTCCAAGTTAAATCAGTTAAAACTTGATCTGTGTATTTGCGATTTTTATCTGTAAGTGAATTAAAAAAAGCTTGTCCATTGACTGGAAAAGGAATTGGCACTCCTCCTGGTGTTCCTTGTTCTTTATTTAAATATAAAGTCGAAAAACTTAGAGTATTTCGTTTTCCTAAATCTGCTTCTAATTTGACATTGAAATTGTTATAAAGTGCATCATTATTTTTTCGAGTTCCTGAAAAATTAGCTTCAGGAATAGAAAAAGGATAATTATTTTCAGCTTGGGTACGGTTGTAACCTACAACCCAAGAAATATCACCCTTTTTACCGCTATTTTGAATACTCTGTTGGTTAAGTCCGTAAGCACCAAAATTGACTTTTGCTTCTGTGGTAATTTTCTCTGTAGGACGACGGGTGATAATATTAATTACTCCCCCAATTGCATCAGAACCATACAGAGTTGAACCTCCTCCTGGTAATACTTCAACTCTTTGAATATTATTAGTTGTAAATTCAGAAAGATCAAAACCACCACTTCCCACATTATTAATTGGTCTACCATCAAGTAATATTAATACTTGACCAGTATTAGAACCACGAATTAATTGACCACTTAAAGCATTAACTTCTGTTCCTACTGTACCATCACCTAATATACCAGGCAGAAATTTAAGCGCTTCTCTGACAGTTCTCGCACCTTGCGCTGCCATTTCTTCACCCGTAATTACATAAATTGGCCGAGTAGAATCTTTGACTGTTCCTTCCTGACGAAAGGGTGAAAAAACAGGTTCATTTAATAATTTTTCAATGACATTTATTTCAATATCAGCTTCTTTTTCTTCAGTATCTGCTGGTGTATTTTGAGTAATTTTCTCTGTGACTGGTTCTTCGTGTTGGGGAATTTCTGCTGCTATAACTTTGTAATTCTCACACAATATGCCCAAGGTCATAGTTACACTAGATGCAACAATTTGAATTCCCAGTTTCGCAACTAAATTAGTAGACATTTTTTACCTAAACACCTGTATAACTGAAAATTTGAGCAAGTCAAAGTAGCAGTGTTTTTCATTAACCAGGACGGTAATTTACTCAATTACACGCCAGAAAAAGACTGCAACAATAAAGATAGAAAGAAGTCGCACTGCATTTATGTGAGAATAATAATCATTATCGCATAAATAGTAAAAATTGCAATAGCAGTTTGGCCTCAATTCAACTAGTCACCAAGAGCAGCATACTTTTTATACTGATGTCTAAATAGGTTGGCATTGAAAATTGTCGTTATAGCAAGATAAACGCGGATAATTTTGTACTTCATTAGACTAGGAAATGCTAAGTAGGAACAGGGAACTCTTAACTGGGAACAGGAAGAGAGTTTTGGGCGATTTTACTTTTCTTCACATACCTTTAAATTTTTCAGTTCACCTACTTATATTGATAATTACTTTGTTACTTTATCTCCTTATGGATTACTAAAAGCGGGGTTTTTAATAAACTCTTCATCAGTCAGACTTCGTAAAAATGCCAGTAAATCCTGTTTTTCACATTCACTTAATTTAAACCCACTAATAAATTCACTTTTGAAAGGATTTGTACTACCAATTCCGGCAAGTTCCCCTGTATGAATAGTTCTGCCACCTTCTTGATAATGGTCAATTACTTCTTCTAAGGTCGCTATACTCCCATCGTGCATATAGGGAGCAGTAAGGGCAATATTCCGCAAAGTAGGAGCTTTAAAACGACCCATATCTGTTGGTTTGGAAGTTATTTCATAAACACCGGTATTATTTGCTGGATAAGAACCTTTGCCATCAATATTATAAAGTCCAGTATTGTGAAAAGCAATTTCTTGAAAAGCTAATTTTTCGTGCATAACTGAATCTGTAAAATTAATTCCCCCATGACAGTGAAAACATTCTAAATCTTCGCTGTTAAATAATTTTTCACCCCGTTTCGCTGCTGGAGAAATGGCATTAGCATCACCACCAAAGCGATATTTATCATAGGGAGAACTCACAGAAATCAAACTGCGTTCAAAAGCTGCTAAAGCTTTCGTTAAATTGCTGGGGTTGATGGGATTTTTCTCATTTCTAAAAGCATCTTTAAACATCTGCGGATATTTTGAATCATCCCGCAACATTGCTAATATTTGTTTCTCCCTTCCTACCATCCCCATTTCTACTGGATGTTCCCCAAATATTGGCACTAAAGCTTGATTTTCTAACTTTGTTATTAAAGGATTAGCCCAAGTTAATACGGGATTGTAGGCAATATTAGCAAGACTCATGGAGTTACGAGGATGTTTTTCCCCAGTTGCGCCCACTGCTACCGTTTTACCATCAGTAAAAGCCAATTTTTGCAGATGACAAGTAGCACAGGAAAATTCACCTGTAATTGATAACCGTTGCTCATAAAAAAGATGTCTTCCCAATTCCACTTTTTGGGAATTCATCGGGTTATCGGCTGGTACAGTTGGTTTAGGCATCCAAACTGGAATATTCCAATTATATGCTGAAGTTGAAGATGCAGAAATAGCTGTACTCATTCCCATTGATAAACAAACTGAGTACAGACAAATTGTCAGCAAGGTGAACCAGCGAGATAATTTCATTCAACTCTAAAAAATTTCTGTTTAGCAGCAGGTTTACCATTAAAAGGTAGACCGAAATTAGTCATAATCACATTGCAGTCACTATCATCAGGAGATGACATACAACCAGGAGGTGTATTTTTTTTGTTAATTGTTAAATTTGTGTTTCCTATTAAGGATGCGATATCAGCGATTACGACATTTTTATTAACATCAAACTTGGTGAAAATGACTTTTGAGGTATTCAAATTACTACAAGTTGATGGTTTTTGACTTCCCTCAATTGCTTGACAACCAGTGCTACCCAAATGAATCGGAAAACCCTGAGATTTTTCACTTTTTTCACCATGCTTTACCTGAGAATCGTGAGTTTGGGTTTTCCAATCCAAACGAGCAAATTTATAACCAAATAGCCAATTCCACCATAAAGAAGTCAGATTTAATGGTGATGATGCAGTGACAGAATCAGCATGATTAAGATTGAAGGGAACACCTAAAGTAAATTGTAACCCTTGATAATTACCTTTGGGTATTGTCCCAACAATTTGATTGCGTGTTTCGACTGTACCATTAGCACAACCACCAGATTTATTTTCAAAGTCTAAAAGAGCGACATTTTGATATTGCCATTTTCCATCCTGTGTTAAACTCACAGGTATAGATTTACCATTATTATCAATTAAGGCAAGATCAGATACATAAAAACGGAAGTCATCAGGAGTAACTTTTGTGGCTGGTTTACCTAAAGTATAGGTTTTACCGCATTCAAAAGGTTGTTTATCTACTCTTGCTTGAAAATTAATTTTTACTTCTTGGGTGTTACTCGTTTGAGCTACAGTTTTGGTAACATCACCAAAATTTCCAGCCAAAATAATTACTGCTGTTGTGGTAGATGTTAATAATAATTGCCGTTTCATGGTTATTTGTATGAATATATAAAGTTAGTCTGAAAGTAGCCGTATCTCTACTGTATTCAATTTTCAGTTAAATAAATCACTAAGTCAAAAGACAAACTGTCAAACTTGATTTTCGATTTTGTGGGTTTGGAGAAATCGCTACATATTTAAATCAAAAGAAGCCTTAGTTTAAAAAACTAAGACTCCATGTGAGATTATTTAATATTTTCCTAATTTAATTAATGTTTTATTTGTTGATTCAAAAACTGATTTACAGGTTTGTCAACCATCCAATAAAGCCATTTCCTGTGATTACTTCCACAGCTATGAGTGAGACAAAACCAATCATTGCTAAACGTCCGTTGAGCTTTTCTGCGTATTCTGTAAAACCTACTCTTGGGGTTTCGTCTACATATACTTTGGGTTCAATCGCAAAGCTGTTGAGTTGACCGAGTTCGTTGGTGGTAAAGCCTTTAGCTGTCATGTTTTTTTCTTTTTTGTTTTCTTATGTAAATTAATATAACATTTTGTAAACATTTTTTGCAAGGGCTTGACATAAATAAAAAATACGGGATACCGTACAAAGTCTGTTAGGTATACCGTATAATCAAGTTCAGTTAGGGCTGAAAGGAAAAAATTTGTCAGCAAAGCCGTTGAGGAAACCTATACTGCAAGTACCTTAGATTGAGATTTGGTAAATAAATCAGCTAAATGATGTGGTTGGCGATCGCGCCAATTACCCTTATGATAGGCATAGCCCGCAATCAATGGTAAAGCCACAGTTGCTTCTGCAAATACCATTTGTTCAGCAGCTTTATCCACCTTGCCCCAAAAATGCGCTTCTTTGAGAGTAGAACCAGATAAAGCCCCATCTCGTTCATCAGCAACGGTAACTTGAATTGTATACTTGTGCATAATTGTATCAAAACCCAGCATTTCCGCTGCTACCACCGTATCCTGAGCAAAGTTTTTCGGCACACCACCACCAATCATCACCAAGCCAGTATAGTTTGAAGCTAGTTTACACTGGGTTAACTCCCGGAAATCTGAGCCATTCGTGGAATGGTCTAAGCAGATAAAAATTGCTGTGAAAAATTAAAATCCTAAAGCTCTTGCACTTTGATAGAAAATAAAACTTGTTACCCAAGCTAAACCAACAGACCAAACTACAGATATAACTGCAAATTTCCAACTTTTAGATTCACTTTTCAAAACAGCAACAGTTGACAAACAAGGGACATAAAGGAGAGTAAATAACATAAAACTATAAGCCTGTACCCAATCTATTTGATGGGCAATAGTCCCCATTAAATCTGCACCCTCAGCCTTACCGTAAATTACCGCTAAACCACCTAAAACAATTTCTTTAGCAATAAAGCCGAAAATCAGAGCTACAGCCAATTGAGCATTAATTCCAATTGGTGCTAATAATGGTTGTGTGGCTTGACCAATCATTCCTGATAATGTTTGGGAACTGGCAATTGGGACACCAAAAGGCAAATTATTTAATAACCAAATCGCTACCACACCAAAGATAATAAACCGATTTGACCACTTTAAAAAATGTCTAATTTCTCCCCAAGCACGTAACCACATTTGCTTGATGGTGGGAAAGCGATAAGGTGGTAATTCTAATACCAATGGTTCTTTATTCGGATATCTGCCTCTAAACAAAAATGCGGTCAAAATAGCTGCGACAAAACTAAATAAATACAAACTAAATAAAACTACAGGTGCAATGTGAGGAGAAAATAAAGCTGTAGTCATGAAAATAAATACATTCAGTCGTGCTGAACACAAAGAAAAGGGGATAACGAGCATGGAAAGCATTCGCAACCCAGGGGAACGCATCACCCTTGTTCCCATAATTGCGGGGACATTACAGCCAAATCCCATCAACGACATGACAAAAGAACGACCATCTAACCCCAATCGTTCCATAAAAGCATCCATCAAAAATGCTGAACGCGACAAGTAACCACTATCTTCTACAATGGCCATGCAGAAGAAAAATAAAACAATGATGGGGATAAAAGCCGCAACTGTTCCCATACCAGTATAAAGACCGTCAATTAAGAAACCTTTCAAAAATGCTGGTAAACCGCCTAATACTGGTTCTAGTGCTACTCCCTTAAACCAGTCCAGGGTATCTCCCATAAACTTTTGCACAGGTGTTCCCAGGGCATATACTATCTGGAACATCAAAAACATGGCTGCAAAAAACAACGGTAAGCCAAATACTGGATGTAACAGAATTCTATCTAAGCGTGTTGTCAGGTTTTCCTCAACTTGTTCCGGAGTATACACTGCATCCTCCAATAAGCTGCTCATTTCTGAGGCAATTTTGCTATCGCACGCAGAACACTGTGCTAAAGAACCTGCTGTGACTGCTTCTTGCTGTTGCTGGAGAGTTTGTGCGATCGCTTTTACTGCTTGATCATAACCATCACCATACTTAGCACTAATGGGCAGCACTAGTATTCCCAAATGCTTGGCTATTCTATTAGGCTCAATTTTCACCCCAAATTTTGGGGCTTCATCTGCCATATTTAGTAATAATACTGCGGGAAGATGTAAATGTTTGATCTGTAAAGCTAGACTAATTTGGCGGTCAAGTTGAGTTGCATTAAGAATAATTATTACTAAGTGAACTGGTGTACTTTCCAAAAACCGCCGCACCACGGCTTCATCTTCCGAAAAACCCCGTAAATCATAAATTCCCGGCAAATCTACTACCTCGGCTTCTTCCTCACCAACCTTGATTTTTGCCATCATCAAATCTACTGTCATCCCCGGCCAGTTGCCGATACTCGCATTAGCACCTGTAAAACGGTTAAAAAAGGTAGATTTCCCAGTATTTGGCATTCCCAAAACCGCAATCTGTTTGATAGTCATATTCCCCTACTCACATTTATAACTTCTATTTCTCTAGCTTCCCGGCAACGTAGCATCACTTCTGTTGTGCCAATGCGGACATGGAGTGGACCAGAAAGCCATCCCCGACGCAACATCACAATTTGCCTACCGGTGCGGAAACCCATTGCTAGAAGGCGTTGTTGTAATCCAGATTCACTGTGCAGTTGAGTAATTGTGGCAATTTGACCAGGCTGTAACAAGCCAAGATGATTTTTTACCATTATTTAGAAAAATTCTCAGTTGTATTGAGAGTAATTATCAATATAATCTCATATTTTTACAAAAAAGATCAGAAATTATTTCAAGCAGTTTTTTGTAATTTTGTACTACATAGCAAATCTATTTGATTTGCGTGTAAGAGTCAGATCCCCGACTTCTCTAAGAAGTCGGGGATCTTGATAATGACTGTTTTACAACATCTACAATTACTTTATCTTTCGAGGTAAGGTAGTCATCAGCGAAGAGGGAGATTGACACTCTCAGCGCGAAAGCCAAGCTCGTTTCTGCGGACAGAATTAAATTAATTTAATTCTCGCTACGTTTTGGGTAAATCTTAATTTATGCTTAATAAATATAACTCTATTGAGTTTCAATTTTGGTTTAACACAACTTTTAATTGTTTGTAATGTCTTATTCCACTCAAACCTCTAGCAACACAGATATTTGGGCAGTTACCACTGATTTAACTACTCTCCGTCAAAAGCTACTAGATTTATTTTGCCAGCTTGCGTATCAAGAAGGTGATTTTGTTCTTTCCTCTGGACAACGTAGTTCTTACTATATTAATGGTAAACAAGTCACACTCCATCCTCAAGGTGCTTTGGCTATGGCGAGGTTATTGTTACCAATGTTGCCTGAAGATACTCAAGCTGTAGCTGGTTTAACCTTGGGGGCTGATCCGATTGTCTCCGCAGTTAGTGTGGTTTCTGTGTATGAAAATAGACTGATACCAGCTTTAATTATTCGCAAGGAAGCCAAGGGACACGGGACAATGGCTTACATTGAAGGTCCCAGTTTACCCCAGGGTGCAAAAGTCGTAGTTTTGGAAGATGTGGTAACAACTGGACAATCTGCGCTCAAGGCTGTGGAGCGGTTACAGGCGGCTGGTTATACGGTAGACAGGGTAATTTCCCTAATAGATAGATTGCAAGGTGGTGGGGCGTTATATGAGTCGGCTGGGTTACAATTTGAGGCTTTATTCACAATTCAGGATCTTCAAAAACGCTATCGAGAAATTAATTAATTTATAGCAGGAGTTGAGGAGTATGGCTAACGCCACGCTTCGCTATCAGGAGGAAGAAGAAAGAAGAAAGAAGGAAGAAGGAAGTAAATAAATTTATACTCTGTTCCCTGTTCCCTGTTCCCTGTTCCCTGTTTCCTGTTCCCTGTTCACGACTGAGAAATTCTGGAAATCAGATTGGTAATCTCCCGGTAATATCGCGTGTTTCCTGACTGAGAATAGAGATCAGCAGATTTACGGAAATCGGCGATTGCGTCTAGCTGATTCCCCAAATGTCTATGTATGTCTGCTCTGACTAAATAAGCTAAAGGATAGCGTGGTTGCAATTGAATAGATTGGTTTAAATCTGCTAATGCGATATTTAATTCTCCTACTAGAAAGTGACTACGACCTCGATTAAACCAGTCTTCAGCTAAATTAGGGTTAATGCTGATGGCTTGAGTATAATCTGATATAGCTTTTTGATACTCCTTTAGGGCATAACGAGCATTAGCGCGATCGCTATAAAATACAGCAGACTGGGAATCTAATCGTAAAGCTTCAGTAAAATCACTAATTGCTCCTGTAAAATCTTTAGCTATATAACGACTACTTCCTCGATGATAATATGCTGCTAAAGAATCAGAATCTATCTTTAATGCTTGGTTATAGTCTTGAATAGCTGTTTGTATATTACCTAACAACTTGTAAGCATCTCCTCGCTTACAGTAAGCTGAGGCAAATTCTGGAGATACTTCTATAGCTTGAGTATAATCTGCAACTGCACCAATAAGATCCTGTATAGCTTCTCGTACCATGCCCCTTCCATAGTAAGCTGTTGCTAAATGAGGATCAATTTGTAATGCTTGATTATAATCAATAATCGCATTTTCATAATTTCCCAGGTGGTGATGTGCATTTGCTCGAAAACCATATACTGAAACTAATGTAGGATTAATTTGTAATGCTTGGTTGTAATCTTTAATGGCATTTTCATAATCTCCCAAATTACTATGGACTAAACCCCGTTCATAGTATGCTTGAATATCATCAGGAACTATTTTTAATGCTTGATTAAAATCAGCAATTGCTTGATAATAATCTTGAATACGGGCATAAACTAAACCCCGATTGTAGTAAGCTGCACCAAATTTAGGATTAATTTCTAGAGAACGATTATAATTAGAAATTGCACTTTGATATTCTTGCAAAGCATAATAACTGTTACCCCGATTATGGTAAGCTTCAGGAAAATTAGGATTGATTTTTATACATTGATTATAATCAGCAATAGCTTTTTCATAATTACCTAAAATATGAAAAATATTACCTCGATTAATATAAGCCATCGAAAAATTAGCATATAATTCTAAAGCCGCATCAAAATTAGCCAGTGCTTGTTGATAATTACCATCATGATAATGATCTAAACCCTGTTGGTGTAAAGCATTAACAACATCAAAATCAATATTTTTATTCATTTTGTAACTTGTAAGCACACAAAATAGATTTTACCACAGATAGATCAGATATATCCCCGATTTCTTTGAGAAGTCGGGGATCTGTTTTTTTGTTTAACTTATCAGTACAGCTTCCTGTTGAGACTTTTTAGATAAATCTACAATTTCACATTCCATATTATGTAAAGTAGTTAACATCAAATCATCACGGTGTTGCCAAACTGCAAATATTTTATCTCTACCATCATTTAGAGTGTCTAAATCAATTTTATAACCATCATTGACTTGCTGTAATTTCAAACCTAACAAACCTAAAAGTCGGCTTAATAACTTAATTCCCGCAACAGATTCTTTACCTCTAACTAAATCAATACCTAAAGCGCGTTTAATATGTCTACTACTTTGTCCAGCTACATTTTTTAGCCAAATTAAATCAGCGTCATTTTCACTAAATACTCTTTCTGTTTCCAGAAATTGCATTATTCCTAAAGCCCGCATAGCTTCTACTTTCAACGTATAAGTTCTTAAATCTGGGAGAAAAACTTTACCTTCACCCCACAATAACTGCTGACTCCATTCTTGCTGATCTTTTACATGAAAATATTCACTTTCATGAGTCAGATAATAATGAATTAATAATTGTCCATAATAACCTTTTTCATCCTGTAATTTGAGCTGGGGAGTAACTACAATTCCATACCTTTGTCTGAGAATATATTTATCAACTTGATGACGTTCTCCATTGCTAAGAGAATGTTTAGTTAATAGCTGTTCATATTCCACATAGTCAATATCTTTAGCATTAGCTACAGAATTTGCTGCTGCTGATTGATTTTGCTGCTTAATTTCTTTGATTTTGCGTTTAATTTCCTTGGCTTTTTGAAGACTTTGTCCCCAATCTTTCTGCACTTTAACAATTTCTACAATTAACCGTTTGCGATTTTCTACATCACTAGGTTCAGTGGCAAAAAAGGCTAAACGCAAATCACGAAGAATGTTATTTTGGACTTCATTACTTCGCATTTGAATTTGATGACCATCAGTTATTAATCCATCTTGCATTGATTGCCGATAAAGACGAATAGAAGCATTTACCCTAGCAGATAATTTTGCCCAAGTGCGTAAATGAATAGGATCATAAACTAGAGGTAAATCTACATCTATTTTATGTAATGGACTTAATAAAGCTAAGTTTTCTTTTTGATTTTCTTGATACCAATTAGATAGTAACCGATAATTTGTACTGCCACTACCAATTAAGCCAATACCGCGTTTAGCACACCAAACAATACGGGGAACATTATCCCTAACTCTTGCTAAAGCTTGACGGGCTTCTGAGTCAGGAATTACCCCTTGAAAAATGCCATAAACTCGGTCAAAATGTTGAACATCAATACTAATTCCTGTTCCCAAACTAGGGGTAACAAAAACAGTATCATAATCAGTGATTTTTTGATTAATAGCAGCTATCAAATCAACGGCTGCATGACCAAGTGTATTAGTAGTATGACTACTAACTACTAAAGTTTCAGGAAATTCTCTTCTGAGTTTCTGTAAACGTTCTTTTAAATAACGTTCAATAGTTTCACAACTGTAGCGACCAGAACGACTATCGGTAGTAACATAGCATTTACGTCCAGCAATTAAATCTAATTCTAATTGATGAATTAGGGGTGTGGGATTGGGTGAATCATAAAAAGTTGTATCCCAACCTTTTTCCGGTTTCCATTCATTGACAACTACCCAAGGATTTAATTTAATTCCGGCTAAGGTCTGTAAATATTCTAAAGATACATCTGATAAATCGGCATCTTGGGCAATTATCAAACCTCCTGTTGTGAGAACTGTAGAAATTAGTTGTTGGAAAATACGAAGAATTTTAACTCGTTTTTGTTTACAGGTATTACTATTGAGTAAATGCCATAAAGACTGCTCAACCTCATCTAAAATTAATATTGCACCGTGCCAATCTTCGGGTTTTAATTTCCAAATTGAATCTACACATAATCCCAAAGATGGCGTAATTGGTAACGGACACTTAACAGCTACTTCATCAGTTTCTATCCGCCATGATTCATGCTCAAAACCCCATTTAATCCCGATTTTATCACATAAAAACCGTCCCAAGATGATTCTATGGGTAATTAATAAAACTGGTTGATTATGATTTTTTGCTCGTTGAACAATGCTTTGTAATGCTGTGGTTTTACCTGTACCCTTGGCTGATTTCACTCCTACTAAACCAGAGGTAGGAAAGGCAATTTTTCCCAAATAAGGACGGTTAACAGTAAGTGCAGCGGGAATTGTTAACTCTGTATGGGGTTTGGTTTGGGCAATATAAATATCTAAATCTAGGCTTTGACCATAAGTTTTATCAAAGGCTGTTGCACCTTTGGCAATGATAAATTCATCAACTCCTTTTTCTTTGCCTGGAAGTTCGACAACTTTAACAGGACAGTTTTGTTGTTGAAATAAACAACCCAATTGAGAAATAGCATTATTGACAGCCGCAATTTTTTTGGCTTGGGTTTCAAAATCAAAACAAATATAAAAGTTGCGTTTTATGTTTGTGAATACTGCTAAATCAGGTATTAATTGCCGCCGGGTAACTTTGCCAAATTCATCTTTAATAACTCGATAACCGCTATTAATACCAGGAATAGCAATAGCAACATATCCTTGGCTTAAAAGGGCTGCGGCTTTTTTCACACCTTCACAAATGACAATGGCTATTTTATTTTTAATTACCCATGACCAAAAACCTTCGGCTTCACCATCATGATTAATAGTAATATTTTCCGGTATGGCTAAGTTGTAACGTTGGCCAACTTGTTGCCAAATTTGTAAGGATATGCGTAAACAAAATATGCGTGTGGGGGTGCTGGGAGGATGTTCATATTTGATGGATTTACCTTTTTGATTTTGTCGCGGTTGGTTGGGTTTAAAACATCCCCATTCCATCTTATGCCAATTATTGAGAGGGTCTAGTCCAGAACACCACCAACCACCTTCTGTAACATGGTTATACCGCTGTAACCAAGCGTTTTTAATCATCCCTGTATTGGTGCGAGGGAGTTGGTCAGAAATCAGCAAATATTCATAAGCATTTATGCCTTGAAGCGATTTGAAATTCAAAGGAATTAAGTCTAAGTTTATACCACTGCTCTTGACTAATTCTTCAAAATGTTGTGGATGTAAAGAAGGCAGATGCATAAGCTGAAGCAGCTAAGGAATATAACAAGATCAAAACTTTAGCACGGCTAGGCTGATTTTTTATAAAATAATTTTTCAAATTTCAGTGTTATTTTTTTTACTTTGTTTTGATAAATACTTCTGTGAATATATCAAGGTGTGGTTAGGGCTGTGCAAGGAGCATAGATAGACAGTTTGCGTAACTCAGAAGCAGCACGGGTCATATTATTACCAATAGCTTGGGGAATTCCAAGAAATAAAATCCCCAGAAAAACTTAATAGACAATATGTTTTTTGAAAAAAGCTTGCACTCAGCCAAGCCTAAGTGTCGGGATAGGCCATTGCCACGACTCTAAACGGGTGCAGAGACAGAGTAAGACTAGCAAAGGTTAGCGTCAGTCGGTGAAGCGTCAAGAATCACCGCACCTTTAGGTCGGTGAGTATCTCAACAACCAGGCGGTAATTCTGGTAAAGTTTTTTGAAACCGGGAAAATTGGTATTCTATCCATTCCCCTACTTGTTGTTGGAATAAGGAAAATTCCCACACCCAATTTGTTTGTTCAAAAGCATCTGTAGTCATAAAAGAGAATTTTGCAAATGACTATTTACTTTTATCAAGTTTCCCAGCCCTATGGTTGTTTTTCTAACTTTTCTCCCCACAGTATTAACATTGACGGTACTGACTGGCCTACCGTTGAGCATTATTATCAAGCACAAAAGTTTGTTGGTAGTCCCGATGCTCCCATTATACCTTTAATTCGCGCTGCTGTTAGTCCTGAACAGGCTGCTGCTTTAGGGCGTTGTCCCTCTCGTCGTTTCCGTCCAGATTGGGAATTGGTCAAAACTCAAGTTATGCGGATTGGGGTACTACAAAAATTTATCACTCATGCTGATATTAGGGAAATATTATTAATCACAGGTGATGAAATGCTTATAGAAAATTCCCCTACAGACTGTTTCTGGGGCTGTGGTGCAAATCATACAGGAGAAAATCATCTCGGTAAAATCCTCATGAGTGTACGTGCAGAAATCCGCTCACAATTCTTGAAAAGATGAAAACCTTTTATACTAGTCGCTTGTATAAAATATTGTTTACTGAGAATATCATCAAAAAAAGCTGATATTATAAACAGAGGTTGCTATTTTACCACGTATTAATTCTGATGAAAAGTAGAAAACAACAACATGATTGGCTGATGTTACTGGTAGGTAAGGGCTATATAACTTTGTCTACTAGTATTCTGTTGTTTGGTTGTGTGAGTGCAGTTACTGACTCTAGCCGTGTTTTGGCAAAAGATGATTCCTCAAAAATTGCTCAATCTCCAGCAGCAACAAAGGAAAATGCAGAACGGCTTTTGGAAGAGGGAAAGGCACTTTATCAACAAGGATCAGCAGAGTCACTGCGACAAGCAATTCAAAAATTGCAGGAGGCTAGATTATTGTATCGGGCTGTGGGCGATCGCAGTTGGGAAGCTATCACTCTCAATAATATCGGTCTTGTCTACTCTGATTTAGGAGAAAAGCAAAAGGCACTGGTCTTTTACAACCAAGCTTTACCCATATTTAGGGCTGTGGGCGATCGCAGTTGG
>NZ_LJOQ01000020.1:0-12891 GCF_001672255.1 Anabaena sp. AL09 | reverse complement strand
CGGTGGTGTCTACTCTGATTTAGGAGAAAAGCAAAAGGCACTGGTCTTTTACAACCAAGCTTTACCCATATTTAGGGCTGTGGGCGATCGCGGTGGGGAAGCTACTACTCTCAATAATATCGGTGGTGTCTACTCTGATTTAGGAGAAAAGCAAAAGGCACTGGACTTTTACAACCAAGCTTTACCCATAATTAGGGCTGTAGGGGATCGCCGTGGGGAAGCTACCACTCTCAATAATATCGGTGGTGTTTACGATGCTTTAGGAGAAAAGCAAAAAGCACTGGACTATTACAACCAAGCTTTACCCATAGATCGGGCTGTGGGCGATCGCGGTGGGGAAGCTACCATTCTTGATAATATTCGTGCATTAGGAGGGTTTTAAGTATAGGCTTTTAAAGCTCACTGATGTTTTTTGTTTGTAAAAGGTTTTACCTGGAGTCAGCGAAAAAATTAAAACCCAGCAGCAACGGTTAAGGGAATTTGTTGATCAACTTATTGAAGACTTGGACAAACAGTAATATATGGATAGTTATGGGTAGAAATTATCAAACTGTTTCTACCCCTAAACAAATCATCACAGTTACATTGACATTAGACCTGCACACGTTACGCGCTATTTTCTTAGCGTGTTCAATCCGTTGCCGTACGGGCGAAGCATTCGCGCTGTTGAGTTGTCGGTTGGTCGCATAATTTTTATAAGCGAATGCTTCGCCCCTACTTTTTTGTAAATCGTTTATTATACAATATATACAAAATGTCAGTGCAGGATTTATCCTGCAATTAGCCTTCATCCCGCAACTGTTGCACAGGTGTGTCCTGCTGAGTCGGACACGCCTTCAAGGGTTTTCGGCATTCTCCTTATAAAACTGATTGGTGCGAATACTTTGGACTGGAGTTTTAAATGACTATTACCAGCATTTCACAGACAAAACCTTTAACAGACACAGAATTACAAAAAATTAACGCCTATTGGCGTGCA
This sequence comes from Anabaena sp. AL09, assembly GCF_001672255.1. Lineage (NCBI taxonomy): Bacteria > Bacillati > Cyanobacteriota > Cyanophyceae > Nostocales > Nostocaceae > Anabaena > Anabaena sp. AL09. The sequence goes on along the minus strand of NZ_LJOQ01000020.1, from coordinate 11,912 downwards.
GCCAATTATCTCTCTGTTGGACAAATATACCTCCTTGACAACCCTCTTTTGAGAGAACCACTCCAACAAGAACACGTCAAACCTCGACTATTAGGACATTGGGGAACTACCCCAGGGCTAAACTTGATTTACGCCCACTTCAACCGAGTTATTAAAAAATACGACCTCAATGCAATTTACATAGCTGGTCCTGGACATGGTGGACCCGGAATTGTTGCCAATACCTACTTAGAAGGAACATATAGCGAATATTACCCCAACATCTCCCAAGATGAAGAGGGAATGCAAAAACTATTTAAGCAATTCTCCTTCCCTGGTGGTATTCCCAGTCACGTCGCCCCAGAAACCCCTGGTTCTATCCATGAGGGGGGAGAATTAGGCTATGCTTTAGTTCATGCTTACGGTGCAGTATTTGATAACCCTGATTTGATAGTTGCGGCGGTTGTGGGTGACGGAGAAGCGGAAACTGGACCCCTAGCAACTAGCTGGCATTCTAACAAATTTATCAACCCTGTTACTGATGGTGCAGTTTTACCAATTCTGCATTTGAATGGATACAAAATTGCCAATCCCACAGTATTAGCACGGATACCCCATGGGGAATTGGAAAGCCTATTTATCGGCTATGGCTATAAACCTTACTTTGTGGAAGGTTCAGATCCTGCGGAAGTTCACCAAAAAATGGCGGCAGTATTAGATACAATCATTCCTGAAATTCAAAGTATCCAAAGAGAAGCGCGGGTACATGGTTTCCAAGCACGACCGCAATGGCCAATGATTGTTTTACGCACTCCTAAAGGTTGGACTGGACCCAAGGAAGTGGACGGGAAGAAAACAGAGGGTTATTGGCGATCGCACCAAGTCCCTTTTAGTGATATAGCTGGTAAACCGGAACATCTGCAATTGCTGGAAGATTGGCTAAAAAGTTACAAACCTGAAGAACTTTTCGACACCAACGGTCAACTGATTCCCGAACTGGCAGAACTAGCGCCCAAAGGTCAGCGTCGCATGGGAGACAACCCCCACGCAAACGGCGGAATTTTGCTGCGTGACTTGAAAATTCCTGATTTTAGCAACTATGCTGTAGAAGTATTTAAACCAGGGACAGTTAACGCTGAAGCTACCAAAGTTACTGGCAAGTTTCTCCGTGACATTATGAAACTCAACGAAGAAAGCCGCAACTTCCGCGTTTTTGGACCTGACGAAACCGCCTCAAATCGTTTAGATCCTTTATTTGAAGTGACAAACCGCGCTTGGGATGCGGAAACTCTCCCGGAAGATGACCATTTATCACCGGACGGTCGAGTTATGGAAATCCTCAGCGAAACCAATTGTCAAGGATGGTTAGAAGGATATTTGTTAACAGGTCGTCATGGTTTCTTCTCCTGTTATGAAGCTTTTATTCACATCATTGATTCCATGTTCAACCAACACGCCAAATGGTTGAAAACAACTCGGCATATTACTTGGAGAAGACCAATTGCCTCTTTAAATTATCTTCTCACTTCTCATGTTTGGCGACAAGATCATAATGGTTTTTCTCACCAAGATCCTGGCTTTATTGACCACGTAATTAACAAAAAAGCCGAAATCATTCGTGTTTATCTGCCACCTGATGCTAACACTTTGCTATCAGTAACCGACCATTGTTTAAGAAGTCGGAATTATGTCAATGTGATTGTTGCTGGTAAACAACCTGCATTACAATATTTAGACATGGATTCTGCAATTAAACATTGTACTAAAGGTTTAGGAATTTGGGAATGGGCTAGTAATGATCAAGACAGTGAAACCGATGTAGTTATGGCTTGTGCTGGAGATGTTCCAACTTTGGAAACTTTAGCGGCTGTGGATATTTTACGGCAACATTTCCCAGATTTAAAAGTGCGAGTTGTTAATGTTGTTGATTTGATGACTCTACAGCCAAAAAGTGAACATCCTCACGGTTTAAATAGTAAGGATTTTGATACTATTTTCACAACTGATAAACCCATTATCTTTGCATTTCATGGTTATCCTTGGTTAATTCATCGTCTCACCTATCGGCATACAAATCATCAGAATATTCATGTGCGTGGTTATAAAGAAGAAGGAACAACAACCACACCTTTTGATATGGTGGTAATGAATGATTTAGATAGATTCCATTTAGTTATGGATGTGATTGACCGTGTACCAAAATTAGGTTCTCAAGCAGCTTATGTAAAACAAAAATTGCAAGATAAGTTGATTGAACATAAGCAGTATATTCAGAAACACGGTGAAGATATGCCAGAAATCCGCGATTGGACTTGGCCATATTAATAATTGAGTTAAGCTGATGTTATGGTAAGGGTTTAGCACTGCTAAACCCCTACACATGAGATAACAATAAACAATTTATTTTTCTGTTGATGCTGCAAAAGTTGTCCCTATTTCTCTGAATAATTTAGTATTTTATAATTAGTTTTTTGTAAAATTATAATTATCTATTTTCTAATATACTTCTCTCGACAATAGGTAATAGCCCAAATTAGCAACTATTACCCATTATCAAGAATTAGATTAACCCAATAAACCTTGGATTAATCCAGAATTACTGGTTAAGAAGAAAGCGACTACTGCGCCACCGATACCACCAATCAAGAAAGCACTGGCGAAATTATTCCAGCTTTCCTTAGAGTTAAAAGCATCAACAGGAGGATTGGGTACAGCAATACTAGCAAGAGCTTTACCAGGGTTGCTGTTAGCATATAGGGATAGGCAAGCTGTCAAAATTACAACCAATCCAATACTGCTTAATAAACCAGCTAAGGTAGCATTGGGGGCATTGCGTAAAGGACCTAATCTATGGAAAGGTCCAAATAGTAAATAACCATGAGCCATACCGACTTCCAAACCGCGTCTAAAAGGATTTAGACCGGGGCGATAAGCTGGTAAGTTGCTAATAAACCACTTCACCAAAGGAGCGGAATTGATGGGGGTTTCTAGATCGCCTTTTTGTGGATCACGTGCTGCTATTGCCATAACTTTTCGATTCCTTGGATCACTAGGTGGGTTTTTGATGAGCTTACTGCTTGAGTCATGTTGTTTGCTCGCTTTTAAATGAGAAAGATGGCATTTTTCATAAAAATTAATTTTGCCACTTTCTCATTTAGAAAAGTATGAAACCCGGAAACAGTGGACAACATGACGAGTTTCATACATTAGTGAAGATTGCTAATTTGAGTGATATTTTCACCTAACTAGGTTTGATAACTCAATGAGACAATCTACAAGCATAAGCTAATTTACTTAGCTTTTGTAAACCGGATTTTCAACCTATAGGGGGTGGAAAAGGAGGTCAGGGAAGAAGCGATTAAATTCAATCAAAATCCCGGCTGTGATTGTCAACCAGATAGTTGCTGCAACGGGAGCAGTGGAAATGAATGTAATCAAGTAGTTGGTTTCGTTACCTTTTTCAGCCATGAATTTAGTCTCCAGAATGAGTGATTGAAAACAAATGAATTAACGTGGCGAAACGGTAATTTCTGAATCCTTCGCGGTTAATTCGCCGGAGAGCAATTCCTTGATTGCTGCTGCGGGCCAAGCAAAACCGGAGGTGATGATAGGTAGAGCAATACCCAAATCAATTTGGATTTCTTTTTGCTCCGCATCTGATCCTGTTTTGATTGCTTGGAGATAAGCACGGCCTACCCAACCAATCCAACCAGCAATGTAGAGGAAGAGAATACTAGGGATTAAAAAATCACCAGCATGATCAAGACTGCCATCTACAATCAAGTGAGGATAACCTTCAGGGCCACAGAGCGCCTGAGAATAACGTTCAAACCGCTTTTTGCCAGATTCGGGGTCAGTGGTGGTGTTGCGGGCATTTAGTGCTAGCTCTTGAAAGGCGGGAGAGTCTTTACAAGGAACAAGGTTTGCGCCTAGTGCATTAGCTTCAGGAGCAAAATTGAACCAAAGAGTCATCACCAAAAGCAAAGCAAACAATCGTCTCATGGAGTTGTTTCCTTTTATTACAAAACGAGAAGTTTCTTGTACAAAACGAAGCGGCTTGTACAGTCTTTATTTTAGATAACTAGGAAGTTATCATACTCTTGGCTGGGAACTGAGTAAAGTTTAAGTCAACAAAAGTTAAAGCTTCTCAATCAAAAGATAGGGAAGCAGGGTAGGAAGCAGGGTAGGAAGCAGGGAGCAGGGGGCAGGGGGAGATATGAGAGAATGTATATTGCCAATTACCAATTACCAATTACCAATTACCAATTACCCATTCTATGACAACCGTTCTAGCCATTGAAACCAGTTGTGATGAAACTGCTGTTGCAATTATTAAGAATCGTGAAGTGTGTAGCAGTATTGTTGCTTCACAAATTTCTATTCATCAACAATATGGTGGGGTAGTACCAGAGGTGGCCTCACGTCAGCATTTAGAAACGCTGAATTATGAAATAGAGCAAGCGATGGAGTCTAGTCATCTAGATTGGAGTCAGATTGATGGGATAGCTGCCACCTGTGCGCCTGGACTAGTAGGAGCGTTGCTGGTAGGATTAACGGCTGCCAAAACCCTGGCAATTGTCCATGATTTGCCTTTTTTGGGAGTGCATCACCTGGAAGGTCATATTTACGCGACTTACTTGAGCGAGCCAAGTTTAAATCCTCCTTTTCTTAGCTTACTTGTTTCCGGCGGTCATACAAGCCTGATTTATGTGAAAGATTATGGTATATACGAAACCCTGGGAGAAACCCGTGATGATGCGGCGGGTGAGGCTTTTGACAAGGTGGCGCGGTTGTTGAAACTGGGTTATCCCGGTGGACCAATAATTGACAAACTGGCACAAACTGGCAATCCCCAAGCCTTTGGATTACCGGAGGGCAAAATTTCTTTACCAGGTGGGGGTTATCATCCCTACGATTGTAGTTTTAGCGGATTAAAGACAGCGGTATTACGTTTAGTGCAGCAGTTGGAGAAAGAGGGCAAAGAAGTACCAATTGCCGATGTAGTGGCTAGTTTCCAGGATACTATAGCGCGATCGCTGACCAAAAGAGCGATCGCCTGCGCTCGGAACTATGGATTAGATACCATTACTGTAGGTGGTGGCGTAGCAGCTAATAGTGGACTGAGAAAGCATTTACAAGCAGCAGCCAGTAAACATAACTTGCGGGTTCTATTCCCCCCCTTAAAATTTTGCACCGACAACGCCGCCATGATTGGCTGTGCAGCCGTTGAACACCTATCACGTGGCAGAACTTCTCCACTCACATTAGGAGTCCATTCCCGGCTCTCACTGAACCAAGTCATGCAGTTATACGAAAATTAATTCAGGAGTTCAGGAGGAAGGAGGAAGAAAGAAGAAGGAAGAAAGACAACTAACAACTGACAACTAACAACTAACAATTGACCGAATATGTTCAGCTACGGCTTCTGGCTGCTCTAACATAGCTAGATGTCCACAATCAGGAATTTCAATCACATTATCGCCAACGGATTGGAAAAGCCAATGAAAACTTGCTAAATGGCGGATATATTTGGGTTCCATCACCTTATCGTCAGCGCCAGCTAAAAAATAGACTGGCTGCTTTAATTTTGAGACTAATTGGGGTAAACAGTTAATTTCTGCTTCCGTAGTCGAGTCAAAAAGAGTTCCCAAAGCAGCTTCTGAATCAGCAACAATAAAATCAATCAGTCGTTGACGCGCCCAATATCGGTCTAAAGGATGTAATACACTAGCTTTAGTAAACAACAAATCAATCAAAGGCATTTGTGAAAGCCAACGAGGACGGACTTGTAAAAATTTTTGCCCAGCCGCACGAAATTGCTCAAACGCTTCTTTAAGATAAATCCCACCGCCTGCATTAATACAAATTACACCTTGAACACAATCAGGTAATTGAGTCGCTGTCCATAGAGCAATAGTGCCACCCAAAGAATGACCAATTAGCCAAGCACTAGAAATATTCAGGTGTTGGAGAAGCACAGCCAAATCCCGAGCATAAGCAGATGGAGAGTACATAGAATCCAAAGACAAACTAACCATACTAGAGTCTGTAGCAGTCAGTTCTATATCTGATGTCACCTGGGACTGTGATTCACCAAACCCTCGCAAATCGTAAGATAAACACTGTAAATCTACCGATAGACGAGAAATCACAGGTTGCCAATATACGCTACTATTTAGCCAACTGTGGATAAATACTAAAGTATGGGGGCATGATGTGGGAGCCGTTAGCTCATAAGTATGTGGAACGCCTAAGATTTCTATTGTTGCCATAATTAAATATCGTCCCCTCAATAGTGGGTGCGACTCAATACAGGTTTTTGGTAGTGCGGGCATCTTGCCCGCGTGAGCGAGACGCTCACACTACAGTCCATAATTTTCTGTTTATAAAAGCAGCAGCGGGTAAAATTGTCACTCAAGCGGGAAAGATACTTGAATTTCGGAAAATTTTTGCCTTTGGGTGAGTTTTATGGAGTAGTGTGAAAACAAAATGCTAGAGTTGAGAGTGATTGGGAAGAAACACCTCATAACTAGCTGTGAGTATTACAAACCGCTAAAACACCTAGAATATTTCTAGTGGATTGGCAAGCAATGATCATAGTGATGTTAAATGTGAATCAACACTTTTAAAAAGTGGAAACCAATTTTAGTCATACTACCCGAACTGCATTGGCATGGGTTTTTGGAAAACTTGGTTTAGCACTCCTGAATCTTTAGCGGCAAATAAAAACACTGCTGTTAATGAGCATACAGCGGAAGTTGATGGTAATTCTAGTGTAGGTAAGGATCAAATCATTTTCAGTACGGAAAGAGATATTGACCTTTATGAACTCGAAGAACTCTGTGATGCAGTTGGCTGGTCACGTCGCCCCCTGAGAAAAGTAAAAAAAGCGATTGAGCATAGTTTTCTCGTGGCCTCTATGTGGCAAGTACGAGGAAATAAAAAGCGTTTGATTGGTTTTGCCCGTGCTACCTCAGATCATGCTTTTAATGCCACTATTTGGGATGTAGTCGTTCATCCTGATTTTCAAAGTAGAGGTCTAGGTAAGGCATTAATGAAATATGTCCTCAAAAAACTTAGGAATGAAGAAATTAGTAATGTCACTCTTTTTGCTGACCCTCATGTTGTAGATTTCTATAAGACGATGGGCTTTATGTCAGATCCTGAAGGTATAAAAGGAATGTTTTGGTATCCTCAGTGATAAACGTGCCTGGGGTTTGGGGATTAGGGAACTAAGTATATTTCCCTAAATCTGATTTTTCTGGATTATTGGGTTTGCATTTATTCTTTTTTGTGATATGATAGTCGAGATGAGCCAAAAGAACATAATTTGATTTATGTGAAGATTGGTTTCTGTGACTTTACGGGATGTAGCGCAGCTTGGTAGCGCGCCTGCTTTGGGAGCAGGATGCCGCAGGTTCGAATCCTGTCATCCCGATTTGTGACATATAAGAACGCCACCCCCAAATTATTGGGGCAACCACGGGGGGTTTGCCCCTACGTGGGGAAATTTTCGGGGTTGTTGGGATGGAGGGTGTCAACATCCCATAATATTGGATTATCTCTTATATATTCTCGTAAGCGATCGCATGATTTTTCGTTACGAATAATGTGTTCATAATAATTGCGTTGCCATAGTCTCTTTTCAAAAGCTGGCCATTCCTTTTCATAAACACCATAACGATATTTAGTAGTGGTTAAAGACTTAAACCTATGAACAACATCTCCTAATTTCATTGAACAATTAGGTTCAAGAATAATAATGCCATGAATGTGATTAGCCATCAAAACGAAAGCATCAATATCAATTCCTTGGTAATGGGTAGGAATTTCATCCCAAACAGTTTGTACCATTTCTCCTGCGGGTGAAGGGTACATGATACCTTCTTGAATATTACCAAAGAGCGATCGCCTCTGGTTAATACAAATAGTCACAAAATACGCCCCTGCCTGAGAATAATCATATCCTTTCAGGCGAATAGAACGACGACGATGAACATTAGGATTATACGCCATAAAAACAAATAACATCCGTAGGGGCAATCCCCCCGTGGTTGCCCCGATCATCATTGGTTACACCGATAATTATCGGATTAATGATCAATTTTACATGGGTTTTGATGTAATGCGATCGCTGTAGCGACCTGGAATTATAATCGGCTCGACCTGCAATCATCGCTGTTTCCAACCAGAATTAGCTGCAACTATAAATTGACTTGAACCAGAATTAGTTGCAACTGAACCAGAATTAACTGCAACTGAACCTGCAATCATCAGTTTGAACCAGAATTAGTTGCTCCCCCGAAAGCCTGACCAAACAGCAGTTTGGGAGGTTAGTCAAAAAATATGCCAACACAGAAAGAAAACTATTGGAATTCAAACCAGAATTAACTGCAACTGACAGTAAAGGAAACGACCGTTTTCTTTACCAGTGCAACGAAAACTCAATTACCCCTCAATCGGGCTAAAGTTTAGTAACGAAACTCGGTAATTAAATCTAAGTCAAGATACTTTAAGAAGTAACGAGTTAATTTACTCGCTAACTGAGGTTTTTTGAATGTTGATAGGCTATGCCCGAATTTCAACAGACGACCAAAATTTGAACCTGCAAATAGATGCCTTGCAGAAAGCTGGTTGTGAAAAGATTTACTCAGACCGTATAAGTGGAGCAAAAGTCACCAGACCTGGACTGACCCTAGCATTAGAGGTAGCGCGGACTGGTGATGTACTCGTAGTATGGCGACTGGATCGTTTGGGGCGATCGCTTAAAGACTTGATTGAAATCATGTCCAGATTAGATGAAAGAGAAATTGGACTTTCTAGCCTGCAAGAATCCATCACCACAACAAATAAGAGTGGCAAATTGATTTTCCACCTGTTTGGTGCATTAGCAGAATTTGAACGTAACCTCATCCGTGAACGAACAAATGCTGGACTGGTAGCGGCAAGATCGCGTGGTCATAGAGGAGGTAGGCCAAAAGCCCTTGACCCAGCTAAACGTCAATTAGCAGTCAAACTTTACAGCGAAGGACAACACACCATTGTCGAAATCTGTAGACTCATGGGTATTTCTAAACCAACTCTCTATAACTACATAGCGGAGATAAAGACATAACATGGCATACAAGCAAATTCCAGTAGAGGCACTCATCAATTTACGCCAACGCCTCGAGGGGTTGCCCAGTCGTTGCCAAGAACGTCGAATTTTGGTTGAAGAGACAGCAGCTTCATACAATGTTTCAAAAAATACTCTATATCGAGCTTTACGTAATTTGTCACGTCCCAAATCTATTAATCGCTCAGATAGTGGGAAAACCAGAAAAATCCCACTCTCAGAAATGGAGCATTACTGTGAAATCATTGCTGCCATAAAAATTCGCACCACTAATAAAAAAGGACGACATATCTCCACAGTCAGAGCCATTGAACTGTTGGAGAAATCTGGCATGGATACACCTGATGGCTTTGTCAAATTACCAGCTGGTTTGCTGACCAGAAGTAGTGTGAATCACTATTTAAAAGCATTGGGGTATGACAATGAACGGATGACCAGGCAACCACCTGCGGTACGTTTTCAAGCCCAACACAGCAATGAGTGTTGGCATTTTGACCTAAGTACGTCTGATTTAAAACACGTAAAACAACCTTTATGGGTAAAAACAGGCAGAGGGAATCCATTACTGATGCTTTATAGCGTTGTTGATGACCGTAGTGGAGTATGTTACCAAGAATATCACTGTGTTTATGGGGAAGATGTAGAAGCGGCATTGCGGTTTTTGTTTAATGCCATGACAGCAAAAAAACCTGACGGATTTCCCTTCCAGGGAATTCCAGAAATGATTTACACAGATAATGGACCAATTGCTAAAAGCCATGTATTTCAAAACGTGATGGATTGTTTGAAAATCAAACTGGTCACACATATGCCTGCGGGTAAAGATGGTCGGCGGGTAACAGCCCGTTCTAAGGGCAAAGTAGAAAGACCTTTTCGGACAGTCAAAGAAGCTTATGAGACTTTGTATCACTTTCACGAACCAGAAAACGAAGTTGAGGCTAATCTTTGGCTGCGACAGTATTTGCTACTTTATAACGAAAAATTACATCGAGAGTTACCACATTCACGGACAGAAGATTGGTTACGAAATTTACCCAAATCAGGAATACGCTCAATGTGCAGTTGGGAGCTATTCTGTAATTTTGCTCGTGAACCACAACAAAGAAAAGTTGGTGGCGATGCCAGAGTATCAATTGAAGGCGTAGCTTATGAAGTAGATCCTGACTTGGCAGGAGAAACTGTGGTCTTGTGGTGGGGTTTATTTGATAACGAGTTATACGTTGAATTTAACTCACAACGTTACGGTCCATTCTGTCCAGTTGATGCACCTATCCCCTTACATCGTTATCGTAAGCACAAGAAAACTAAAACTGAAGAACGAGCAGATCGGGTGGCAGATTTGGCTAAAAAACTGAACTTACCACGTGAAGCATTGGAGCAAAACGTAGATATAGAATTTCTGGTGGATAAGTACAAGACTCTGGAACCAACTGTTACACCTTTTCACAACCCAGACCCATACCAAGAATTTACATATCCCAGCATATTATTGGCGAAACTAGCGATTTCGGATTATCTGGCGCTGCCATTGGCTAAATTATCTACTGAACAAATGGCATTTATTGACGCACTGTTAATTGAAACTCTCAATAAAAAAGCGATTATTGACCGGGTAAGACAGTATTTCCAAAACCGAAAAGGAGGAGAACAAAATGCGTAACTGTTGTTATGGAACACTTTCATTTGGTTAAAGAATTTAACAAAGCTGGATACTATGAGACTGACTACCAAAAGCAAATGTTTAAGGACATTAAATTTGCTATCCATTCAGGAAAGCTGGTAGCAATCACTGGAATTATTGGGTGTGGCAAGACAACTACTTTACGACGTTTGTTCGATGTTTTGGAGAAGGAAGGCAAGATGATAGTCTCCAAGTCGCTTTGTGTTGAGAAGAAACGGACTACTTTGCCTACACTCATTGCAGCTTTATTTTACGATTTATCCACAGATAAAGAAATAAAAATCCCAAAAGATGGTGAAAAACGAGAACGGGAACTACGTAACCTGATTAAAAAAGGTAAAAAGCCAGTGGCACTGTTTGTGGATGAGGCTCATGACTTACACTATAGTACACTGACTGGACTTAAGCGTTTAATTGAGGTAGTTGAAGATAGTGGTGGTATACTCTCAGTAGTTTTAGCTGGTCATCCAAAGCTGAAAAATGATTTGCGCCGTCCCATGATGGAAGAAATTGGGTATCGAACAACTGTCTTCTCTTTGGAAGGTATTGTTGGCAATCAACGAGAATATATTGAGTGGCTAGTATCAGAATGTACTATAGACGACACTGTTAGCAGTGATATCCTCGATGCTGAAGCCATTGAATTACTTGCCACACGCCTAAGAACTCCACTGCAAATTGAACAACATTTGACACTAGCTTTTGAAGCGGCATATCGAGTTGCCGTAAAACCTGTAACCACTGTCATCATTGAGTCTGTCTTATCTAAGCAAATTGATGATTTGGAACCCACTCTCACCAGACATGGTTATGACGTGAGCGGATTAGCTGAACAGTTCAATGCCAAACCTGCTGAAATTAAGTTACTGTTTCGTGGACAACTTGATCCACCACGAGCGCGTGAGTTACAAGAGCAAATGTTGGCGGCGGGATTACCGCTTTAACGGGAATAAAAATACAAGTGAAATTATAGTTGCAACTAATTCTGGTTCAAACCGATGATTGCAGGTTCAATTGCAGTTAATCCTGGTTCAGTTGCAACTAATTCTGGTTCAAGTCAATTTATAGTTGCAACTAATTCTGGTTGGAAACAGCGATGATTGCAGGTCGAGCCAATTATAATTCCAGGTCGCTACA
>NZ_LJOQ01000002.1:0-34026 GCF_001672255.1 Anabaena sp. AL09 | reverse complement strand
AGTCGCTTTTCATCCCCTGTCTAAAAGCACCTAAGGCATTGCTACGCAATGCTTACTCAGGGGCTTTCAAACTTCCCAGTCTTTCTTGTAACACTAACTGCCATTCTTGAGTTTGCGGATTCCATTGGGGAGAGGAAGTTTCTCCCACAACATAGGGACCCCAATAACGTCGAGAACCATCTTGAGCAAAAGCCACCAAAATATCACCTTTCTCAAGTCTTAAATTAGCTTGAGGTAAAGATAAAACTAACCCGCTCTCACTTCCTTCTTCAGGAGCAAAATCCCAATGAGCCGGAATATCAGATTTAGATTTATTCGCAGTCGCACTTTTGAGGGATGATTGTCTAGCTAACAATGCTAGACGGACAGGTTGAGTAGTTTTGTTGCTCATGCGAAGCAATCCAGAAGCCTTGTTTTTACTATCAGAGTTAACCTGATAGGCTACAACTGTGGACTGATTTTTTTGCGGACTTGATTCTACTGAGTCACTTGGTGTACTATCTAAGTTAATTTCATCCCCATTTTTACCACTATTTGTCATCATAGATGGGGTTGTTTCTGGATTTGTAGACTGAAAAGATATCCGCATATCTAAGCATCCTGTCATGATCCCCACCAATCCTAATGCAGAAAAACCGATAGTGAAGTTACGATACCGATCAAGGAAGTTTTTCATAATGATATAGCTTTAGAAATAAGATTTTTTGTAAGCTAAACCCGATGGTTACAAATGATCCCCAACCGTAATTAGAGTGGTTTACTTAGGTTCTCCAAAATAAATTATCCAGTTTCATCAAGTCAAAACGACTTTTTCTGTTCCCTATTCCCATGCAAAATACTCGCTTGAACAACCTATTAGAAACAATTTTCAGTAGCTTGAGTGAATGGTTTCTGAATCCTTGGCGGCGGTTATCGCTAATACTAATTAGTTTTTTGTTTGGCTTTTTTTTGGGATCAGCAGTATCAACAACCGCTGGACAAAAGGCAGAATTAGACATTGTGGTTGCTGGATTTTTAGTGCTACTGACTGAAATTACCAGTAGAATATTTTACAGTCGGAGTTTTTTTGTTCGCCAAGCATTTTGGGTAGAAATACTCAACTATCTCAAGGTTGGTTTTATCTACAGTCTATTTCTAGAAGCGTTAAAACTGGGTTCGTGATTTTATGAGTAGTGAATGGTTGAGTCAAGTTTTAACAACAGACACATCTTGGCAAGTGTCAGCACAAGTCGCAGCATTGGCAGATCCTTTGCGAGCTAAGGTGTTTAATATTACTTCTGATAATGTGGCTGAAGTTATCCAAAGGAGAGGGGATTTACTGAAGTTAGTTTTCCCTAATTTTAGTCAATTTTGTCAAACTACCCTAAAAATTCAACCCCCAGAAGTGTTACAGGTATTGTGGGATTTATGGCTACCCTTGGGAATCCAAATTGCAGCACAACGTCAACAGTTAGGGAAACCTTTTGTCCAGGGAATTTTAGGCGCACAAGGAACTGGTAAAACTACAATGTCCCAGATACTGGGTTTGATTCTCCAGCAGTTAGGATATCGAACGTTAAGTTTGTCTTTGGATGACTTGTACAAAACTTATAGCGATCGCTTGGCCTTAATGCAGCAGGATTCCCGGTTGCTTTGGCGTGGTCCGCCCGGAACCCACGATATCCATCTAGCTACAAGTTTACTCGATCAAATTCATCAAGGCAACAGTCCTGTGATAGTTCCTAGATTTGATAAATCTGCTCATGGCGGTGCAGGCGATCGCACTACTCCTGAAGTTATCACAAATCCTATAGATATTGTTCTGTTTGAAGGCTGGTTTGTGGGCGTAAAACCAATTCCTCCTAAAGTGTTATTAACTCCACCACCACCTATTCTTACAGACGTAGATAAACAATTTGCCTCTGATATGAATAATCAGCTAAAAGATTATTTACCACTGTGGGAAAGATTAGATAGTTTAATAGTTCTTTATCCCACAGATTACCGTTATTCTTTAGCATGGCGCAAGCAAGCAGAAAGACAAATGATTGCTGCTGGTAAATCAGGAATGACTGACGCAGAAATAGAAGAATTTGTAAATTATTTTTGGCGTTCTTTACATCCAGAATTATTCATTAATCCCTTAATTCAATCATCATCTGTTGATTTAGTTATTGAAATTAATGCTGATCATAGTTTTGGGAAAATTAGAAAAGCTATCTGAGATTATTAAATTCATCTTCTGTAATTTCTAATTGTTTAAGAATTTCCTGGAATAGCCAACTGCCGATTTCAGCATTTCCATGAATAGGAATAGTTGTTGCGCGACCATCGGGATGCTTCCAGCGAGCATGACTACCTTTTTGACGAATTTTCTCAAAGCCTAATTTTTTGGCAACTTTTTCTAAAGTTTTGGCTTTAGCTGGCATAAGCAATAGTTACCTCAATATCATTAGGCAAGGATTTACCAGCCTCTAAATATTCTGCTGATATCATTTCAAAAACATGGTTTAACTCTGAACGAGCTTCTTCATGGGTTTTTCCCCACGCATGACATCCTTTAATTGCTGGAACGTAAGCAACAAATGTTCCATTATCATCGGGGCGTAAAATAATTGTATAGTCAATTAGTTTTTTGTTTATCATATTATTTCCTGTTAAATACTTGCGATTAAAAAGGCGAATTTCCTGACTCATGGGCGAGGAAACCCCGCCCCTACTGACAAACTACTTTCCTGTTTGCAGTGTTTCCACTAAATCATAAAAAGGTTGCCAATTATCATCTTCAGTGATTCTTTCCCAAACAGACTCAATTACAGGTCTTAATAATGCTGTTTTGGGATTAGCTTCAATCAAAGTTTGGTGAATTTTATCCATTTGTTCAGGATCAAAATGATTAAGAATTTGATGATAGAGGAAACACCAATTATCAAAAGTGGCTGATTTTCCTAATGCGGGGCTAAGTTCTGAACCATTCATCACAAAAGCTGGATCATCTCGCCATTTACTAGAAAAGGTAGCAGCTATATCAGCAAAGAATTGATGATAACCAACTTGACTATCATGTAAAAAGGTAATAGTTAACCGCAAAAATTCATCAGCTTCCTCTAATTGTAAATTTTCAAAACCCAATTTTTTCAACATCAAAGCTCGATATTCAGCCTGGTAATATTCAGCAAACTTAGATAAAGCAATATCCAAATCACCTTGGTGAATTATCGCCTTTAAAGGTTCTTGCAAAAGTTCTAAATTTAATTTGCAAATCCCTGGTTGTTGACTGTAACAATAACGTTTATAATAATCGAAATATGCCGCCGTAAATTGGAGATCGTAAGTAGGAATAAAGGCATAGGGTCCATAGTCAAAACTTTCCCCGGTAATTGACATATTATCAGTATTCAGAACTGCATGACAAAAACCCGCTGCCATCCATTGTGCTACTAATTCGGCGACACGCTGTACTAATTCGGCATAAAATAAGGCATATTTATCATTTTCAGCTTGCAAATGCGGGTAATATTGTTCAATTACATGATCTAACAGTTTTTGAGTTAAATCATGTCGTTTGAAATAGTTTAATCGTTCAAAAGTACCAAAACGGATATGAGATTTACTCATGCGAATCATGACAGAAGAACGAGTTGGAGAAGGTTCATCACCGCGCCACAAACCCAAACCCGTTTCAATCATACTTAAACAGCGAGAAGTGCAAACGCCTAAACGATGAAGTGCTTCAGCGGCGAGAACTTCCCGCACTCCTCCTTTAAGTGTTAGCATTCCGTCACCACCGCGAGAGTAGGGGGTTCTTCCCGAACCTTTTGTGCCAAAATCATATAATTCCCCATCAATACCCCGCACTTGTCCATAGAGAAAGCCTCTACCGTCACCTAATTGGGAGTTATATTGTCCAAATTGATAACCGTGATAACGTAGTGCTAACAGCGGTTCTCTTCCCTCAAATTTACCAAAAGCATTAATAAAATCTTCGTCTTTAACTACTTGGGGCGCAACTCCTAAGCGTGGCAGTAGTGCGTCATTGCGCCAGCGTAACATAAGTTGGGGAAATTCCTCGGCTGCAACTTGATCATAGTAGTCGTTACCTAAAGACTCTAGGGCTGATTCATAGTTGAGGGTAAGCAAAGGATTAGTAGCATGAGTATGATTGAGAGTTTCATCCAGAGTCATTATAATTACGCTTAATTGATATTTATTTAATGATAGACAAAAAAGCTTACGATCTTTCTATTTAATAACGTATCTTTCTGAAGAACAGCAACGAGAAGCTTATGAAAATTATTTATCTTCTTGAGGATAAAATCAATATCTGATTAAAATTACAATATGATTAAGTTAATCAACTTAAACAGATAAATGAATGCGTAAACAAGTTATCGAATATACATCTCCACTAGATGCGTTGATTGCCCTTACCAAACAGTTAAATGTTTATGAAATCAAGTACCAAATGAGTTCAGAAGATTTTTTTGCCAAATATAACCAAGGAAAAACTTCTGATGATGAAGTGTTTGTCGAATGGGCAGGAAATTATCAGCATTATCTAGCTTTACATCAAGAAATAACCAGCAAACTCCAAGATGTCGCGTAAACTTATCCAAGCGTATTTAGATGAAATTGAGCAACTTTCACTCAATTGCTCTAATGCATACATTGAGGAATATAGTGCAGTCATTTTAACGACAGAGCGGGCTAATCTCCGCATTAGGATACGTTTTGCAATTAGATATTTACTAGCAGTCAGTGAAGCCTTTGTTGTTGTAGATAATCAGATTAAATATATTGATTACCGCTATCACTTTCAAGATGAGCAAAATAGTCTGATTTTTCGTTATGACAGTACACCACACTTTCCCAACTTGTCTAGTTTCCCCCACCATAAACATCTTTTTGACAATGTAATTGCTTGCGAAAAACCACATATAGCTGATGTTCTACAAGAAGTGATGGAGTTTTTAAAGTAGCTTATAAAAATAATATATCTTCTTGAGAATGATAAATAAAAAAATAGATCCCCGACTTCTTCAAGAAGTCGGGGATCTAAGGATTACAATATTCACATAAACTAGGATCAGCAAATTCTTGATTGTTAGGAAATAATTGTTGTTGGGTAAAACCGCATTTTTGACATTGAAAAATTACTGCTTTAATTAATGAAGTTGGCTGATGACAAAGTTCACAAGGTAGTCCAGGTATTTTTTGATTAATCATAAAACCAGGAGTATGACATTGGGGACATAAACTATTAATTTTATTAATTAAGTCTTGAGTAGCGAGAGCAATATTTTTCATCCTGGTAGGATTATACATTGCTCTCATATCTGTTTCTATATTAAATTTATTATCAGATGTGTTTTTTATGGCAGTTTCTACGGAATTGATTAGGTTTTCTTTGCTGGTAATACCTTTAATAAATTGTGTTTTTCCTGTAGATATATTATCAAATGAAATTACTAAACCATGTTCAGGAAAACCAACTTTGTGAGCAAATTCTTCAGCTTCTTCTAAACTAGATATAGTTTGATGATTAAAATTAGTTTCCATAGAAAATACTTCACCAATAATTTCTAAATCATTTTCTTGATCCAGAAAAATAATGATTTCTCGGTTAGCATAAATATAGGGAATTAGGGGATGAGGTGCAAAACTTCCTTCACTAGCAATTGCTATTTCTTCATCATACATTTCCAAGGCTTTTTTAGCTTTTAACCTAGCAGTAATAATTTGTGTATCTGGACGTTTAATTTCTCTAGTAAAAGTTCCAAAAACATCAGTATTTAAGCCTTGAGGAACTATCAAATTAATTCCTAAATGTTCTTTCAATAAAGGAGAAATTACTTTTTCTTTATTGTGCATCGTCGCCAAAATAGCCACGCGATTATTATATATTGACATAATTTATTTCTCCATAATTATCTTTAGATCCCCGACTTTTTGGAGAAGTTGGGGATCTGGTGTATTATAAATGCGATCGCCAGTGGGGATTTGTTAAACTTGTAAAAATATGATCTTCCCATTTACCATTAATCATTAAATAATCTCTAGCATATCCTTCAACTACAAAACCAGCCCTTTTAAGAACATTACCACTGCGGCGATTATGGGGCATATAATTAGCCATAATTCGGTGCAGATTTAATTCTTGAAAAACATACTTAGTGGAAATAGACAAGGCTTCTGTCATGTAACCATAACCTTGTGCTGATTCTGCTAAACTGTATCCTAATTGACAAAATTGAGCAGCACTATAGACAAAGTTGCTAAAATTAGCAGTCCCCACAATTTGTCTAGGCTGATGTTTTCGATAAATAAATAGTTTTAATGAATAGTTGTTCACAAATTCCCAGAAACTCGTTTCTACTTGATACTCCCAATAATCGTCAGTGAAAAAGTTTTCATCCCATTGAGGATAAAATGGCGTAAGATATTCTTTATTTTCCGTAAAATATTTGAGTATGTAGGGAATATCCTCCATCACTGCCATTCTTAATATTAGGCGATCGCTTGTCAGAATTGGTGGCTCTGATGTCATATCCTCAAATTTAAATATTTTGTATCAGCTATACTAATTTGAACATTAAACCAAAAGACTGCAAAAAGGATAATTACGGTGGGAATACGCTACAATTGGCAACCAACAGAGATATTGACAATATATAATACACCATTTCTAGAGCTAATTTATCAAGCTGCTACAGTGCATCGTCAATATCACAAACCTGAACAAATACAAGTTTGTAAACTTATCTCCATTAAAACTGGTGCTTGTCCAGAAGATTGCGGTTACTGCGCTCAATCTTCTCGCTACAAAACCGAGGTAAAACCCGAAGCACTGTTAGAAAAAGAAACGGTGATAAATATTGCCAAAACAGCTAAAGAAAGCGGTGTAAGTCGCGTTTGTATGGGTGCTGCTTGGAGAGAAGTTCGGGACAATTCCCAATTTGAAGAAGTCCTGGATATGGTCAAGGACGTAACCGACATGGGTTTAGAGGTATGCTGTACCTTGGGAATGTTGACAGAGAACCAGGCAAAGCGGTTAGAGGATGCGGGATTGTATGCTTATAACCATAATCTCGACACCTCAGAGGAATATTACAGCACAGTGATTACGACTCGAACTTATAGCGATCGCTTAAATACCATTGCCAATGTTCGCCAAACTAATGTTACCGTATGTTCGGGCGGTATTCTCGGTTTAGGGGAAAATGTGAGCGATAGAGTCGGAATGTTACATACTCTCTCAAATTTACAACCTCACCCCGAATCTGTACCCATCAATATTCTTTCCCAAGTTCCCGGTACACCTTTAGAAAATCAACCTGATGTCCCTATTTGGGATGTGGTGCGGATGATTGCGACTGCTAGAATTATTATGCCTAAATCTGACGTGCGGTTGAGTGCAGGTAGGGCGAGACTTTCCCAAGTAGAACAAGCTTTATGCTTCATGGCTGGTGCTAATTCCATCTTCTCCAGCGATGATAATAAAATGTTGACGGTGACAACTCCCTGTCCTGATTATGACGCAGACAAAGAAATGTTGAATTTGCTTGGTTTGGAAATGCGTCCCCCATTTCAAAAGCAGGAAAAAACACCTAATGCAGTGATGATATAACAATTAAAAATTACCTCTCCCTGACTGGGAGAGGACTCGAATATGCTAGAATTTAGGATTAACTTTAAGCAGGTGATGAAGATGACACAATCCACACCCCAAAGAGTTGTCCGTCGTGGTCGAGTATTTCCCGAAATTCAGTGGACTGATGAACAAAAAGCTCAGGAAAAAGCTAGAAGACAGGCATTTTCTGATCGTTGTTGGGTAATTTTTGAGCGGTTAAAACCAGAAATATTAGATAAATATTATGGTTGGTATATTGCTATTGAACCTGATAGCGGTGATTATTTTATTGATCAAGATCAAGAAGTAGCCAGTAAAATAGCCAGAGAAAAGTATCCTCATGTCATTCATCATATTTATGGCATTAATGAAACGGGAGTTAGTGGCAGAATATGATTGAGGGAAGATTTGGAGATAAAGGTCAAATTTATTTGGAAATTGATTTAATTGATGGAGATAATTTCAGTTTTCCTGTAGAAACAATGTTAGACACAGGATTTACTGAATATTTAGCCATGAATAAACAAGATGTACAAAGTCTTGATTGGCCTTTTTTACGTCAGAATAAATTAAGAACTGCTCAAGGAGAAACTGAATTTGATGTTTATCATGGTAGGGTAATTATAGATGGTCAAGAGTTTGAAGTTCCTGTATTTGCTGGAGATGAAATACAGGAAATTTTATTAGGTTCTCGATGGTTGAAGTTGTTTATTTTAGTCGCTAATTATGGTGGACATAGGGTGAGTTTAGCGTTAATTTAATTATAAAGTTATACTTTAGGAGATTAATAGATTAGTTATTTAGTCTAGCATTTTGGCATACCTTTTCTTGAAAAGTTATGATTTTAGACTTCAGATTCATTAGATATAAATTGCTCTATATCATCTAAAGAAAGATTTAGGGATTGAGCTATTTGCTCTGCTGTAAGTCCTAATCTTACGAGATTTAAAACTACTTCTAATTTTGCTTTTTTTCTCACATTTTCTACAGCATTGAGACTTTCTACTCCTATGATCTCTGATTCAGCTTTAACAATATCTGTATCTGATTGTTGAGAATTATTAGAACATAGATTAATACTACCAATTTGATTACCAAGAACTGTAAATGCTGAGTTTGTGATAATAATACGTTCTATGTTTGCCCGAAAGTTAGATTTATTAGTAGTTTCTTGTAGTGCTTCAGAGAGTTTTTGCCACAGCGCATAAGCTTCATCTTTAACATGACCTTCAGTACAGTTACTCTCTCTAGCAACTTGTGCATACTTTTGATTCTCAAAGACTCCCCGAAGTATTGCTATTTGCAAGCTATTGAGATGTTGCCCTGTTTGATTAAATAAGAGATCATCTACGTATTTCAGCACTTCTTGCCAACTCATAAATAAATTTGCGTAACTCTCCGCTATTATCCGATACTTTCCGCCTAACGTAAAGTTTCTTTATAAAACTTCCTACTAAATCCGCTATGTTCCGTCTTTTAATCTATACATCTTTATGAAATACTCCATAGATACAATGTTAAATATCATCAAGTAAACAATACAACTCATGCTAGATAAAAATTTGCCAGAAGAATCCAAGCGTCTTGCAGAAAACATAGCTGAACAATTTAAACTTGAACGCGATAAAGAATTTACATTTTTGCTCGT
Source organism: Anabaena sp. AL09 (assembly GCF_001672255.1). NCBI lineage: Bacteria > Bacillati > Cyanobacteriota > Cyanophyceae > Nostocales > Nostocaceae > Anabaena > Anabaena sp. AL09. The sequence goes on along the minus strand of NZ_LJOQ01000002.1, from coordinate 24,769 downwards.
AGGTCGATCTGGTGTTGGTAAATCTAGCACAGCTAACAGTCTTATGGGAAAAAAAATTGCTCCTGTTGGTAAATTTGAGCCAACAACAATGACTGTTGAAAGGTATAAAAGTGAAATTGGAGGGGTAAAGTTTACAATAATTGATACACCTGGGTTGTGCGATGATTTAGAAAAGAAAGGGAACGACTATGAGTATCTAGAACGAATCAGGTTAAATACAAGTCGTATTGATCTAATGTGGTTTGTTACGGAACTGGATGAGAACAGGGTTCTCTCTGATGAAAAAAGAGGTATTAAGCTAATTTCTGAAGCTTTTAACCCTAAAATATGGGAACAAGCAATTATCGTCTTCACCTGTGCAGATAAAGTTTCACCAGAAGAGTATCCTGAATTTTTGGAAAAACGCACGGAATTAATTCGCAAGGAAATTTCTACGTATTCGGGAATAGCAATTGCCAATAATATTCCTTCTATTGCAGTGAGCAATATCAAAGAATTTACTCCCGATGGTGAACGCTGGTTAGGAGAACTCTACACACAAGTTTACACGCGTATGGCGAGAGAAGGGGCTGGAGCATTCTTTATGTCAACTGTTGAGCGTATTCAACCACCAAAAATTGAACGTGAAATAGTTTATGTACCCAGTCCACCACCAACAGCACCAGCAATATATTTGAATGAACGACAAGCAGGAATTGTCAGAAACAGAACTGTAGATATAATAATTCAATCCACAGAAGCAGGTGCAGTAACAGGTCAAATGATTGGTGAAGCAATCGGTTCAATTGGCGGACCAGTTGTTTCAGAACTATTGGGAAAAGGTGGTGAAGTAGTTGGCGGTACAGTTGGTGCGCTAGTGGGCGTATGGAAGGGTATATTTGGATAAGTAATTTATGCGTAAGTATTTGCTTGTTGGGCGGACTGGAGTAGGTAAATCCAGTTTTATTAACTCAGTATTTGGCGAATATATTGCTGAAACAGCAAAATATGAAGCCTGTACAAGAGTTATTGAGCATTATGCTTATAATAGTCCTTGGGGAGATGTCTGTCTGATTGATACCCCAGGGCTGGCTGAAGATGATCTTGAGTGTGACAATAAATACTTAGGCTTAATTCAACAGAAAGTCAATTTAAAACAAACTTTTGCAACTTTTTATATCAGTCGTCTTGATGATACGCGCTTTCGTCCTGATGAAAAACGAACACTATCTAGACTAACTGAACATTTAGGATCACAAATCTGGAGTCGGACAATTTTGATCTTGACTTTTGCTGCGTCTGTTCCGTTTCACCGGAGAGATGAAGCAACTAAGCAAAGATACGAAGATATACGAAACTACCTGCGACAAATTACCTATAATCAGTCTTATAATTTTCATGATTATTGGCTTATTGATAATATGATTGAAGACTGGGCAGATAGTGCTTTACCAATATCAACAATTTTTAAGCTTTAGTAGGCGTTCTCTAAGACTATCAATAATCCTCAGTCGACGCTGATTGATATCAACAATGGAGGAGAAAATAAAAATTAATGGTGATGTCATTTATAATAGAATTATAGCCTAGTAGTAGAGGTGAAACTATGACCATTGAACAAGCAGTTTTAGAAAATCTGCGAGAGTTACCAACCGATAAACAACAGGAAGTTTTAGATTTTATTCAATTTCTCAAACATAAATTACCACCAAATAAACCAACTTTTAATTCTGACGGTGAAAATTTCTGGGAAATGACCTTGCGATTTCGAGAACGGATGGAAAGAGAAGGTATTGAATTTACAGATGATGATTTTGCCAATCTTAGAGATCGCAGTCCAGGACGAGAGGTGGAACTGTGACTTTTCGTTTTCTTTTAGACACTAATATTATTTCGGAAATTAACAAAAAAATCCCTAATAAATTAGTAGTTGATAAAATGAATCAGTACCAAGGTGAAGTAGCTACAGCTTCGGTAGTTATTCATGAATTATTATTTGGCTGTTTACATTTACCTCCTGAATCTGGAAGAAAACGTTTTTTAGAAGATTATATTGAAGAAATACCTGTTAAAATGCCAGTTCTTGATTATGATATCAATACTGCAAAATGGCACGCACAGGAAAGAGCTAGATTATCGAAAATTGGTAAAACACCTGCTTTTATTGATGGACAAATTGCCAGTATTGCCTTCTGCAATGACTTGATTTTAGTAACAAATAATGTGGCAGATTTTCAGGATTTTGAGGATCTGATAATTGAGAATTGGTTTATTAAATGAGGGACTAACTGTAGAACAAATTGCTCGGATACTTGAGTTAGAGATAGAAATGGTGAAAACTTGCAATCAAACAGCAAAGTAGTAAATAGACATTTGATAATCTGATTGAAACCGATACCTAAACCCACATAAAGTGGGTTTAATTAGCGTCTAATTGTAGAATTAAAGGATCTTAGCTCCGCGTAGACCAAATAGCAAGCCAACTGCCACACCCATAAACACGCCTAAAAAGACAATATATTCAACTACAGCCATTTGTTTTGCTCCAGATTAGTTACTTATTTCTATTCAATCATCAATAATTATTAAAGGGAACAGGGAATAGAAAAGAGGTTGTCAACTTGGGGTAAAATACCTAGACAAGTTATTATATTAGGGTTAGGGAATGACTTCTGTAATTAAAGTAGATATACCTGAAAAGTCTTATGATATTACCATTGCACCTGGGAGTTTAGATCAACTAGGTGAACAAATGGCGAGTTTGAAACTAGGTAAAAAGGTATTGCTAGTTTCCAACCCAATGATATTTAAATATTATGGCGAAAGAGCGATCGCATCTTTGCAAAATGCCGGTTTTGAAGTTGTCAGCTACAACCTACCCCCCGGTGAACGCTACAAAACTCTCAACTCCATTCAAAAACTTTACGACATCGCCCTGGAAAATCGCCTAGAACGCTCCTCAACAATGGTTGCCTTGGGAGGAGGGGTAATTGGTGATATGACAGGCTTTGCTGCCGCTACATGGCTCAGAGGCATCAATGTCGTGCAAGTCCCCACCAGTCTCTTAGCAATGGTAGATTCAGCTATTGGTGGCAAAACCGGCGTAAATCATCCCCACGGTAAAAACTTGATTGGTGCATTTCATCAACCCAGTCTAGTTTTAATTGACCCAGAAGTCTTAAAAACCCTGCCTGCTAGGGAATTTCGGGCAGGAATGGCAGAGGTGATCAAATACGGAATCATTTGGGACACCGAGTTATTTACTCAACTAACAGCAAGCAAACACCTTGATCAACTCCGCTATGTAAAATCCGACCTGATAAACAGCATATTAACTCATTCCTGTCAAGCAAAGGCAGATGTAGTTAGCAAAGATGAAAAAGAATCTGGACTGAGGGCAATTTTAAATTATGGTCATACCATTGGTCATGCGGTGGAAAGTCTCACAGAGTATCGTCTGTTTAAACATGGTGAAGCTGTAGGCATTGGTATGGTAGCAGCGGGAGAAATTGCTGTAAAATTGGGACTTTGGCAACAAGCAGACGCAGAACGTCAAAACGCCTTAATCAAAAAAGCAGGTTTACCCACCCAAATACCCGCAGATTTAGATATTGAAGCTCTTATTGATGCTTTGCAATTGGACAAAAAAGTTAAATCTGGTAAAGTCCGCTTTGTATTACCAACCCAAATTGGTGCAGTCAAAGTTACCGACGAAGTACCAACGGAAATAATTCGAGAAGTATTATTAGGGAATAGGAGTCAGGAGTCAGGAGTTTAGAAAGAAGAAGAAGAAGAAGAAAATTCTTCCCCCGCTTCCTGCTGTTTGCCCTTTCCTTCTATACTGGCAAAGGCGCTGAACCATTCAATTGCCGAGCAGCATTGATACAAACAGGGCAATCACAGCCAAATAGCTTGATAGCTAAATCACTTTCAGCATCAGAAAATTCTAGTTCTTTGGGATTATTTGTATCTACTTGTGCTATTTGCATGGGTTCTTTTGCAACAGCAGGAGAAGTATTACTTACCTGTATACATACCTTTTTCGGAGTTGCAGAATGGGGAGACATGACGCAAGATAGATGAGTCCCAGTAGCGTCAATTGTTTGACTAGCATAAGCAGGTCTAGCCATCATCACCATAGATAACATGGATGTGAACAATACGGGGCTAGAAATTAAAGTTAAAATAAATCTTTTGTTCATGTACTGTTAAAAACCTTGTCATTAAGGAAATAAACCAATTTATCTTTTCCGACAACTTGGTTGTTAATCAGTCTATCTTACCTAAGAACAGGGAACAGGGAACAGGGAATATTTATCTTTTTATTGCCTTTTACCAATTACCCGTAATTGCTAATATCACGTAAATTTTCGGCTTTTTATTTAAAATTAGTTACATGAAAGGTTAGAGTAAATACTCATTAAGATATAATCCAGATTATGTTTTAATTTGAGGTTTCGGCTTGTGCTAGGAATAAAAAGCATCAATATACATAATTTATCTAGCTGGGTAGAACAATCAAAAACCCAAGCAACACAGGGAAAAGTTATTGAACGCATTCCTCAATTAGCTATTGTTAATCCTAACCGTTTTGCTGTTCATATAAGTTGCGAACCAGGAGAAAATTATAGTTTGGGAGATACGGCTTGTGTGTTTCCATTTATGAGTGTGATAAAGCCATTTTCTCTACTATACCTGCTCGAATATTACGGAGTAAAACAGGTTTTACAATGGGTTGGGGTTAAATCCTCGGACGCGCCTTTTAATTCTTTAGTGCAATTAATAGCAGATAATGGATATCCTCGCAACCCCATGATTAATAGTGGTGCTATTACTCTCGCTGATAAGTTGCCAGGAAAAGATGGAAATGAATGCACACAATTGTTTTGTGAATGGTTAAATAAATTAGCAGATACTCAATTATATATAGATGCAAATATTTTAGCTTCAGTCCGTGTTAGTCGTTCTCGGATAAATATAGATATTACTAACTATCTCTACGAAGCTGGACATTTAAATAATATTGAATTATCTCTTGATGTTTATGAGCAAATATGTTGTATATCTGGGACAGTGGAAGATTTAGCGAAGTTAGGAAAAGTATTAGCTTGCAAAAGCGAGGTGATCAAAAATCAACACCGTCAAATTGTGAATGCGGTGATGTTAACTTGCGGTTTATATGAAGCTTCCGCTGAGTATGCTGTGAAAATTGGTTTACCAATAAAATCAGGTATTGGTGGTGGACTTGTCGCCATCATACCAAATCATGGAGCGATCGCCAGCTACAGTCCTGCCTTAGATATTGTAGGTAATCCTGTAGCTGGTTTGGCACTAATGGAAACTTTATCTCAAAGTTTGCAACTGAGTATTTTTAGTTAATTACTCTTGAAATTGAGATTTAGGATTTTCCATTGTCTCACTAGGTAAATTTGATTCCTCTGTTTCCGTGACTTTTGCTTCTGCTGCTACTGGGGGAGACGCAACGGGAGTTGATTTAACTTCAGGAATTTTAACTTCGGGAACTGGTTGTTTCTCTACTTTCGTTGCTGGAATTGTTGTAACTTCAGGAACTTTAACTTCAGGAACTTTAACTTCAGGAATTGGCTGTTTCTCTACTTTCGTTGCTGGAGTTGGTGTAACTTCAGGAACTTTAACTTCAGGAACTTTAACTTCAGGAATTGGCTGTTTCTCTACTTTCGTTGCTGGAGTTGGTGTAGCCTCAGTAGCTGGAATTTTAGCAGTATAAGTTGGGTCTACAATGCCACGGACTTCATCTGCTGTCAATTCCCCTCTGACAATTTTGGATAAAGTATCTTGACCATTGGGTTGATAATTAATTAATCTGATACTGGTATTAAAGGCATTTTTCACAGGTTGTCCTTGATTATCGAGGAATTCCAGTTTTACCCAAGTTTTACCAGGTTTAAACCCTTTGAGATAAATAGGTTGCCAACGATCAAGAATAAAGCTTTCACCATTAACTGTACTCCGAATGCGCCAATTGCTCATTGTATCTTCAGGATTAGTTTCAGCGAGACTATGCAATGGTGCATTAGTTAGGTAAAAATCCAGCATAATGGGTTCTGCACCATAACCACCATTGGGACGACTATAAGTAAGTAACGGTAATTTAGAATCTGGGTTGTTTTCCTCGGTTTTCGTCAAGACGTGAAATGTGGTTTGAGTATAAGCACCTTCATTTTTAAAACTTTCATGCCACGGACGAGAAGCAAAAACGCGAAGAGTATGCGTACCAGGGGATAAGTCTGACAATACCACCGGCTGATTTACATCGTAAACAGCTATATAAGGTTGATTGTCTAAAATTAGGTGCAAATGAGGTCCAAGTTGCCATTGAGGGTCTTTAAATATCGGTAAGTCCTTAACTTGTAACCTTACTTTAACTATATTGTCTTGAAGAATTTCATCTACCTGGGGACTGAGGATGCTGACTTGGGGTTGATAACCCTCCAAACTGGGACGCAATGCTTGGATAACATTTGGTGGTGCGGTTTCGGAAAATGTCCCAGAAATTTCTGAAGTTGGGGGCGCTTTCATGAAGGGATTGATAGATATTTCCTGGCTATTTGCTGCTTCAGCGCAACTACTCAAATTTACAACTAGCACTAATGTAACAACCCATTTAATAATTGGGAATCTATTTGAGAAAAGTAACTCAAAAAATTTTCTGCACCCAGTGTTCATGTTTTTATTCCTTAATAGTTTTTAACAATTGACGCAATCATTGTGGCGCAAATTATGACTCATGGACTATGGATTAAGAGCATAAATCTATGACCAAAGTTATAAATCTACTTACTTTTCTTTGATTAAAATACCAAATAAGTGATTTTTTTGACTTAATCCCGGGAAAATAATTTGCTTATAGACCGCTAATTTTGGGTAAAAGTAGCTAAACAGCAAGGGTTTAAGCCGATTTCCGTATAAATCATCAGTTTTGCAAATTGTTGTTCTTTGTAAATTAAATGAAGAGTCTATTGACATTTGAACAATGTATAGGAACTGGTAACGTAAATTAGACAATAAACTTGGCTATGTTTAATTATTGTTAACAGGTCTATAACAATGTGCAAGTTCTCACTCTATAATTCAACAGAAACAACTTTTCTTTTCCACACGGCAACCGCATCGCTGGACAAGAGCAATCGGAAAACAGCGACTGTGTTATTCTAGGTGGTATTCATGATTCCCCATTCCTTATAGAGAGGAGGTCGAATGACGATTAGTCCTCCGGAGCGAGAGGAAAAAAAAGCAAGAGTGATCGTTGACAATGATCCGGTTCCTACCTCATTTGAAAAATGGGCAAAGCCAGGACATTTCGACAGATCCTTATCGAGAGGCCCAAAAACCACAACCTGGATTTGGGATCTCCATGCCCTCGCCCATGATTTTGATACACATACAAGCGATTTAGAAGACATCTCCCGCAAGATATTCGCCGCCCACTTCGGCCATTTGGCTGTAGTAACAATCTGGCTGAGCGGAATGTTATTCCACGGTGCTAAGTTCTCTAACTACGAAGCTTGGCTGGCTGACCCGTTAGGCATTAAGCCTAGCGCTCAAACTGTTTGGTCTATTGTTGGTCAAGACATCTTAAACGGTGATATGGGCGGCGGTTTCCGCGGCATTCAAATCACATCTGGCTTGTTCCAAGTATGGCGTGGCTGGGGTATCACTAGCTCCTTCCAGCTATATGTAACTGCAATTGGCGGCTTGGTATTAGCAGGCTTGTTCTTATTTGCTGGCTGGTTCCACTACCACAAACGCGCTCCTAAACTGGAATGGTTCCAGAACGTGGAGTCAATGCTGAATCATCACTTATCAGTGTTGCTAGGCTGTGGTTCTTTAGGATGGGCTGGTCACTTAATCCACGTTTCTGCACCAATCAACAATCTGTTAGATGCAGGTGTGGCAGCTAAGGACATTCCATTGCCTCATGAATTGCTGTTTAATACAGCAAAAATGGCAGAACTTTACCCTGGTTTCGCTAGTGGTTTAACACCTTTCTTCACCTTAAATTGGGGCGCTTACGCGGATATCCTCACATTTAAGGGCGGTTTAAACCCAGTTACAGGCGGCTTGTGGATGACTGATATTTCTCATCACCACCTAGCGATCGCTGTACTGTTCATCGTTGCTGGTCATATGTACCGTACCAACTGGGGTATCGGTCACAACATCAAAGATATTCTCGAAGCTCATAAAGGTCCTTTCACTGGCGAAGGTCACAAAGGTCTTTACGAAAACCTCACCACTTCTTGGCACGCTCAATTAGCTACTAACCTAGCTTTCTTGGGTTCCTTGACAATCATCATCGCCCATCATATGTACGCGATGCCTCCCTATCCTTACTTGGCAACTGATTACGCAACACAATTGTGTATCTTCACTCACCATATTTGGATCGGTGGTTTCTTGATTGTTGGTGGCGCTGCTCACGCAGCCATCTTCATGGTGCGGGATTACGATCCTGTTGTTAACCAAAACAACGTATTGGATCGCGTGATTCGTCACCGTGACGCTATCATTTCTCACCTCAACTGGGTATCTATATTCTTAGGCTTCCATAGCTTTGGTTTATACATTCACAATGACACCATGCGTGCCTTGGGTCGTCCCCAGGATATGTTCTCCGACAGTGCAATTCAATTGCAACCAGTATTTGCTCAATGGGTGCAAAACCTGCACACATTAGCTCCCGGCAACACAGCACCTAACGCTCTTCAAGTAGTTAGTCATGCTTTTGGTGGCGGATTGGTAGCTGTAGGCGGTAAGGTCGCAATGATGCCCATTGCTTTGGGTACAGCGGACTTCATGGTTCACCACATCCACGCATTCACCATTCACGTTACTGTTCTGATCTTGCTCAAAGGTGTATTGTATGCCCGCAGTTCTCGTCTGATTCCAGACAAGGCTAACTTAGGCTTCAGATTCCCTTGCGATGGTCCAGGTCGTGGCGGTACTTGCCAAGTTTCCGGTTGGGATCACATCTTCCTCGGACTCTTCTGGATGTATAACTCCTTATCAATTGTAATTTTCCACTTTAGCTGGAAGATGCAATCTGATGTCTGGGGAACAGTAGATGCAGATGGCACAGTAAATCACATTACTGGTGGCAACTTTGCAGAAAGTGCTATCACCATCAACGGTTGGTTACGTGACTTCTTGTGGGCGCAAGCTACACAAGTAATTAACTCCTACGGAACTGAGTTATCCGCTTACGGACTCATGTTCTTAGGCGCTCACTTCATTTGGGCGTTCAGCTTAATGTTCCTGTTCAGTGGTCGTGGCTACTGGCAAGAATTAATTGAGTCCATTGTTTGGGCGCACAATAAACTGAAAGTAGCCCCAACAATTCAGCCTCGCGCACTGAGCATCACTCAAGGTCGGGCTGTAGGTGTGGCTCACTACCTATTAGGAGGAATTGCTACCACTTGGGCATTCTTCCACGCACACATCCTTTCAGTAGGATAAGAATCAGTGGAATTTTGGATTTTGGATTTGAGATTTAATCCAAAATCCAGAATCTAAAATCTAAAATTTTGCTGACAAATAATGGCTAAAGGTCAGAGGACAGATCACACCTATGGCAACAAAATTTCCAAAATTTAGCCAGGATCTCGCACAGGACCCGACTACTCGTCGGATTTGGTATGCGATCGCTACAGGCAACGACTTTGAAAGCCACGATGGCATGACGGAAGAAAATCTTTACCAAAAGATTTTCGCTACGCACTTCGGTCACTTGGCAATCATCTTCCTGTGGGCATCCAGCCTCCTGTTCCACGTGGCCTGGCAAGGTAACTTTGAACAGTGGATTAAAGATCCCCTGCACGTCCGTCCCATTGCCCATGCAATTTGGGACCCTCACTTCGGTCAGCCTGCAATTGAAGCTTTCACCCAAGCTGGTGCAAGCAACCCTGTAAACATTGCTTACTCCGGTGTTTATCACTGGTGGTACACCATCGGGATGCGGACAAACACAGAACTATATACTGGTTCTGTTGGTTTGCTCTTGTTGGCAGCATTGTTCCTGTTTGCTGGCTGGTTACATTTACAACCCAAGTTCCGTCCTAGCCTCTCTTGGTTTAAGAGTGCTGAACCCCGTCTAAACCACCACTTATCGGCTTTATTCGGTGTTAGTTCTCTCGCTTGGGCAGGTCACTTGGTTCACGTTGCTATTCCTGAATCTCGTGGTATCCACGTGGGCTGGGATAACTTCTTAACTGTAGCTCCCCATCCAGAAGGTTTAACTCCTTTCTTCACAGGTAACTGGGGCGTTTATGCTCAAAACCCTGACACCGCTGGCCAGTTATTTGGTACTTCCACTGGTGCTGGGACTGCGATTCTCACCTTCTTGGGCGGTTTCCACCCCCAAACAGAATCCTTGTGGTTGACTGACATGGCTCACCACCACTTGGCGATCGCAGTTTTGTTCATCATCGCTGGTCATATGTACCGGACTAACTTCGGAATTGGTCACAGCATCAAAGAAATGCTGAACTCCAAATCTGGTTTAATTCCCGGTAGCAAGAGCGAAGGTCAGTTCAACCTGCCCCACCAAGGTCTTTACGACACCATCAACAACTCCCTGCACTTCCAGTTGTCATTAGCTTTGGCATCTTTGGGAACTATCTGTTCCTTGGTAGCGCAGCATATGTACGCTCTGCCTCCTTATGCTTTCATCGCTAAGGATTACACCACACAGGCAGCACTGTACACCCACCACCAGTACATCGCTGGTTTCTTGATGGTTGGTGCTTTTGCTCACGCAGCAATTTTCTGGGTTCGTGACTACGATCCTGAACAAAACAAAGGTAACGTCCTTGACCGGATGTTACAACACAAAGAAGCGATCATCTCCCACCTTAGCTGGGTATCTCTCTTCTTGGGTTTCCACACTCTGGGTTTATATGTTCACAACGACGTAGTTGTTGCGTTCGGTACTCCTGAAAAACAAATCTTGATTGAGCCAGTATTTGCTCAATTCATCCAAGCTGCCCAAGGTAAAGCTCTGTATGGCTTGAATGTACTGTTGTCTAACCCCGACAGTATTGCTTACACCGCTTACCCCAATGCTGGTAACGTTTGGTTGTCTGGCTGGTTAGATGCCATCAACTCTGGCACAAATTCCTTGTTCTTGACCATTGGACCTGGCGATTTCTTGGTTCACCACGCTTTCGCTTTGGCTATCCACACCACCACCTTGGTACTCGTTAAGGGTGCTTTGGATGCGCGTGGTTCTAAACTGATGCCCGATAAAAAGGACTTCGGTTATGCGTTCCCCTGCGACGGTCCCGGCCGTGGCGGTACTTGCGATATCTCCGCATGGGACTCTTTCTACCTGTCTATGTTCTGGATGTTGAATACCATTGGTTGGGTAACCTTCTACTGGCACTGGAAACATTTAGGTATTTGGCAAGGTAACGTTGCTCAGTTCAACGAAAACTCTACCTACCTGATGGGCTGGTTCCGTGATTACCTCTGGGCTAACTCTGCTCAGTTGATTAACGGTTACAACCCCTACGGCATGAATAACTTGTCTGTTTGGGCTTGGATGTTCCTCTTTGGACACCTCGTCTGGGCTACTGGTTTCATGTTCCTCATCTCTTGGAGAGGTTACTGGCAAGAGTTAATTGAAACCTTGGTTTGGGCGCACGAACGTACTCCTTTAGCTAACTTGGTTCGCTGGAAGGACAAGCCCGTTGCTCTCTCCATTGTTCAAGCTCGTGTGGTTGGTTTAGCTCACTTCACTGTTGGCTACATCCTCACCTACGCAGCGTTCCTCATTGCTTCTACTGCTGGTAAGTTCGGTTGATCCTGACTACTAGTTTTAGGTAATTAAAAATCCCCTGCCGTAAGGTGGGGGATTTTTTTAATGGGTTTGAGTTTAGCATTGCTAAACCCCTAAAAACTAAGGACTGGTGATTTCTATCCCTAACCAATCACTTAATTCCCTCGCTAACCATTCTAATTCTGCTTCAGATTTGATGGTGAAAGTATTAACATCAAACTCAAATTTTGCGACTCCTACCCAAATTACCAATTTTGCAGGGACTTGAGTTTTATATCCATCTGAGTCTTTAGTAAAATATCTCGGTGTATAAACTAATTTATCAATATTTTCTCTAGAAAATGAACGACGACGGGGGATTGTCCATTTCCATAACTGGTAATTCACAGAAATTTGTTGGGAATCTATATGTATTTTGGCACTACCAAATAAACTGGAAAATCTACCATATATCATCGAAAAGCCTAAGCCCCAAAAAGCTAATGAAAATAAGGCAAAGGGTATATTAGTAGGAAAGGGAGGAGACAAAAAACCAATAGTCTGAAATAAGATAAAAGAATTCCCGGCTATGGCAAGAAAACCTACAAATACCGTTGAAAATTGAAAGCCAACTGGAGGAATAATAATTTCTAAAATCTCTTCATTTTTGGTTAATTGAATTTTACTACCCGCTGGTTTACCAACAGTTAAAGCAAACGTATCAGCATATTGTGGCTGCTTTAAATCTCTGAGTGCTTGGGTTGCAGTAGAAAACCGCTTTTCTAAACTGGGTTCTGTAATTTGCTCCAACCACTTAGCGAAATTGGGACTAAGATTAGCAACTTGCTGAAATTGAATGCGAAAATCCTTTTGGGGTAAATCTGCTGGGTTAGTCCCTGTCACCAAATAAATTAGGGTTGCACCTAAACTATAAAGGTCAGAAGCGGGAACAGTACGCCCTCCAAACTGTTCCTGTGGCATATAACCATAAGTCCCCACAACAGTTCTTGTCCCTGCTTCTGCTGCTAGGACTGTCTGAACTGAACCAAAATCTATTAAATAAACTAAACCGACACTATTGCCAGAGCGCTCTCCTAATAAAATATTGCTAGGCTTAATATCACGGTGGACAACAGGTGGATTTAACTCATGCAAGTATTTAAGGATCTCTAAAACTGCTTTAGCAATTTCTTTAACTTCAATTTCTGTAAATTTCCTCCCAGCTTGTAAATATTGTTCTATGGTTTGGGCTGAAATATAAGTCTGAACCAGGGCAAATCCTTTATATGTAGGGGAATTGACCTCAAAATAGTCTAAGTATGCAGGAATATGGGGATGTGATAAAGATTTTAAAGTTTGAGCTTCTCTCTCAAATAATTTGAGATCATCCCATTCAAAATCATTACTAAAAGCAAGTAACTTGACAATTACCGATTTTCCAGTTACTAAATCAGTAGCCAAGAAAGTCCTTCTCCCGGCTTTTTTGCCTAGCTGTTGTTGAACTTCATAGCGATTAGCTAATATTTCCTTATTCATCATTGCAGTTTCCTGATGTCATTGATGAGCATAACTACCAAAATTATCTTCCCCTTTCCCAACTGTTAAATTTTAATTGTTAATTTTTAATTGCTTATGCCTTCCCCACTTTGGCCTTATATTACCCCAGGTATTCCCGACGAATTATTTGAGAATTTACCAGGTATTCCCCTCAGTCAGCGAGAATTAAGATTGCTGATAATTTCCCAACTGCGACTAGAAGCCAATTCGGTATTGTGGGATATTGGCGCAGGAACAGGTACAATTCCTATAGAGGTGAGCTTATTGTGTCCCCACGGACGAGTGATTGCTATCGAAAGAGATGAGGATGTTGCGAACCTAATTAGACGCAACTGCGATCGCTTTGAAGTCAAAAACGTCGAAGTAATTGAAGGTAGCGCCCCAGAATGCTTAGATCAAATCAAGTTACTACCTGATCGGATCTGCATTGAAGGTGGAAAAGCCATACAGGAAATTGTCCAAGCTGCATGGCAATATTTACCAACATCTGGCCGAGTAGTCGCTACTGCTGCTAGTCTAGAAAGTCTGTATGCTATTTCTCAAAGCTTTTCTCAGTTGAGAGTTAGGAATATTGAAGTTGTCCAGTCAGCGGTAAATCGCTTAGAAACACGGGGCTATTCTCAAACCTTTGTAGCAGCCGATCCCATTTTCATTCTTAGTGGTGAAAAATTAGATTAAATTCCTTCGGTTTTCGGTTTTGGGTTGCATCCAAAATCCCAAATCTAAAATCCCCAATATTATCCTATGCCCTGGCCTCGAATTATTAGTGGAATTATTGCGATTATCATGGCGCTATCTGCAACCCTCTTAGGGGGTTGGTATTTTACGATAGCGATCGCTATTGTCGTATTTTTAGGTCAACAAGAATATTTTAATTTGGTCCGTTCTCGCGGCATCACACCCTCAGTCAAAACTACTATGATTGTTAGTCAAGTTCTACTGGCAATTTGTACCCTGAATGGTAGTTTAGCTGATGCAATTATGCCCATAGCCGGGACACTTATTTGTTTTTATTTACTATTTCAACCCAAATTAGCCACCATTGCGGATATTTCCGCTTCTATTATGGGTTTGTTTTATGTCGGTTACTTACCAAGTTACTGGGTCCGCTTACGAGGAATTGATCATGCTATTAGCAGTAATTTACCTTTAGGTGGTTATTGGCCATCTAATTGGCAAGATATTGGACAAGGTAATTTAACTGCCTTCCCTGCGGGTTTAACCGCGACTATCCTCACATTCTTATGTATTTGGGCTGCTGATATTGGTGCTTATACGTTTGGTAAATTCTTCGGGAAAACGCGATTATCAGATATTAGTCCCAAAAAAACTGTAGAAGGTGCTGTTTTTGGCATTACTGCCAGTGTCGCTGTTGCTATGGTAGGAGCTTACCTTCTCCATTTTCCCCATTGGTTAATCACTGGTGTCACATTAGGTCTAATTATTGGTATTGCTAGTTTATTGGGTGACTTAACAGAATCCTTACTGAAACGTGATGCCGGTGTCAAGGATTCAGGACAATTGATCCCCGGTCATGGGGGGATTTTAGATCGCACCGATAGCTATATTTTCACTGCTCCTCTAGTGTATTATTTCGTTACATTACTTTTACCTTTATTAGAAAAAACGCTGTAATAGGAACTAAGATAAGATTTAATCTCAACTTGCTCATGTCACTCACAATAGCCATACAATTTAAAGTAAATTCAGGGAATATTGAGTTTTGATTTTTTAATAGTTATGGGTTAATATTAATACGTCCATAACAGGTTAATTGTTCTGGCAGCAGAGAAATTTTTTCGATATCAACATCTGTTCCCAGGTTTATCATATAAGGAGAATTCCTTTCCAAAAGCACCTCTTGATCGGTCTTAACCTGAACCTGCGTTAATTGCAGTTCTTGACCATTGCGTAGTTCTAAGCCTAAATGAATATTGAAAAATGCCCCTTCTGTTTCAGAAATGGGGATACCGTGTAGGATCAATACCTGGTTGTCAAGGGTGATTTTTTCCCAAGTAATAAACGGGTAATTTAGGCTGTATTCTGCTAATAGTGGAATCAGTCCATCATTTATAGCAGTTAATAATAATGGAGATGAAAGAGAGTTATTAAGATCCTGTGCGGTGATAATCAGCTTACCAACCACAGGGACTATTGCTGATAATTGCAAAGGTTGTCCTTTTAATATTGCAGCAACATTCAGTTGGATTTTTTCTGCCTCAAGTTCGATTTGTGTAACACGAAGGCCTTGATACACTGCATTACTAGCAGAAATTGATACTCCAGGAATGTAACCAGAAAGTAATTGGCGATCGCTTGCTTCTATCTGTACCTCTAAATGAGATACTTGATTTAATTGGCTTCTTAACCAGAGCTTAATCGCTGATGTTAAAACTTTTGTAATGATCCTGACTCTGCTATTATTTGGATTTGGGGAACTTAGTTCTGTCATTTTTCGACGGTTACATCAATGTAAATATGCCCAATTATTGAGCATCTTAAACAGTTCTTAACTTTAGCATGGAAGTTGGTTAACAACAAAGTGCAAACATTAGTAAGTAAGTAGACGAAAATGGAGATGATTTCGTAGTAAGGGCTTCAGCCCTTAAATGAGGAATAAATTCCTCACTACAAACTTTGAATTATTCAAGCCGTTCTACTTAGTATAAAAATATTCAGCAAGAAAATCACAATTTAAACATGGAGGAACGGTTACAAAAAATTCTAGCTCAATGGGGTATCGCCTCACGACGTGAAGCCGAAGAAATGATGAGGCAATCACGAGTATGTGTTAACGGGGTAGTAGCACATTTAGGTCAAAAAGTCGATCCCTCTCAAGACAAAATCTCTATTGATGGTCAACCTGTGCTGGCAGAACAGCGACCATCCAAAATGTATTTATTACTGCATAAACCAGCCGGAATTGTCTCTACTTGCCATGATCCTCAAGGAAGACCAACCGTGTTGGATCTGCTACCGTCAGAGTTAAGAACCGGATGGGGTATTCACCCGGTAGGCCGTTTGGATGTAGACTCCACAGGAGCCTTGATTTTAACCAATGATGGGGAACTGACCTATGGACTTACCCATCCCAGTCATAGTATTACTAAGACCTATCGTGTTGTTGTTCAAGGCCATCCCCCAGCAACAGTTCTCAAAAATTGGAGTCAGGGTATAGTTCTGGAAGGAAGAATCACAAGACCTGCTCAAGTGCGCTTAGTTGAAAGTCATATTGATAGAAGCTGGTTAGAGATCGTTTTACAGGAAGGAAGAAACCGTCAAATTCGCCGCATAGCCGAACAATTGGGATATCCAGTTATCAAGCTACATCGTACGGCTATTGGTTTAATTCAATTAAAAACGTCAACAACAGCATTTTTGCCATCTGGTAAATATCGTCATCTTAGTGAAGATGAGATGAGTTTTTTAAATAAGCAGATAATTCGCACACCGATTCAGACAAAGCCGAGTTAAGGAGTAAAGGAAAAATATGAAATGGTTCAGAAAGAAGGATGAACAGCCAATCAAACCTTCTATCAAGGAACATCAAGCCGAAAAGTTAGGACAACTTGGCTCACAACTAGCTTCACTACGGCAAGAAAAAGGTTTAACTCTGGATGAGTTAGTCGGATTAACTAGAATTCCTCGACGACTTTTGCAAGCAATTGAAGAAGGTAATTTAAGCGACTTACCAGAACCAATTTATATTCAAGGCTTAATTAGACAGTTCGCAGACGCTTTAGGAGTTCGGGGAGCAGAATTTGCCAGTCATTTCCCCATTGGTTCTCAATCAGTGGGTGTTAAATCCCATTGGAAAGCACAAGCTTTTCCTCAATTACGTCCTATTCATCTTTACCTGCTTTATATTGGGTTAATTTCCTGTTCTGTGAACGGTTTATCCCAGTTGTTGAATAATGCCACTTTGCAGGCAAATAACCGCCAAATTCAACCAAATACAGCAGCGCAGTCAAAAGGGCAAGAAACAGCTAGTAATACATTACTCAGCAAGAAAGAGCATCAATCCGTACAAATTGGTGTGACTTTAAAAACCTCATCTTGGATTAGTGTGGTTACAGATGGTAAAACCGCCTTTGAGGGAGTTTTACCACAAGGTTCTAGTCGCACTTGGAACGCCACTGACCAACTGACAGTAAAAACTGATAATGCTGGTGGTGTGTTAATGAGCGTGAATCAGCAGGAATCGAAGGAAATGGGAGAACTTGGGAAATCCAAAGAAATCAAAATTGCTGCTAAACCAAACTTATAGGAGTCAGTTGTCAGTTGTCAGGAGTCAGTTGTCAGTGGTTAGTTGTCAGAAGGAAGAAAATTTCTCCCCCACTTCCCCCACTTCCCCCACTTCCCCCACTTCCCCTGCTCCCCTACTTTTCTCTATGAGCGCGTCCGTAACGGAGAGTGAGAGTTTTTAAGCGATCGCTTAAATCTGGCGTTAATACACCTGGTTGGTAACGCCACTCCCAATTTCCCTCCGCTGTACTAGGAAAATTCATCCGGGCTTCAGTTCCCAAACCTAATACATCCTGCAAAGGTATAATCGCTTGATTAGCGATCGAACTTAAAGCTAACCTAATTAAGTCCCAGTGTATACCATCAGGACTTATACAACCCAAATACAACAATAAATTTTGCTTTTCATAATCATTTCCCGTGTTAAACCAGCCTACAGTCGTATCGTTGTCGTGAGTACCTGTATAAACTACAGCATTGCGAGTGTAGTTAAAGGGTAAAAATGGATTTCCGGGATCAGAACCAAAGGCAAACTGCAACACCTTCATCCCTGGAAACTCAAACTGATCTCGCAGTGCCTCCACTTCTGGCGTAATAATTCCCAAATCCTCCGCCAAAACAGGTAACTTACCCAAACGCTTTCTAATTGCCTCAAATAAAGCCACTCCAGGCGCTTCAATCCATTCGCCATTCATGGCAGTAGTTTCTCCCTGGGGAACAGCCCAATAAGCCTCAAAACCCCGGAAATGATCAATGCGAATTATATCCACGTAATCCAGCATCGCCTCAAAGCGTAATATCCACCATTTGAAATCTTGTTTTTGCAATTCTTCCCAGTTATAAACCGGATTTCCCCATAATTGACCAGTAGCGCTAAAGTAGTCGGGTGGAACTCCCGCCATTAAAGCCACTTCTCCCGTTTCTTCATCTAAAGCAAAAATCTCAGGATTAGCCCACACATCAGCACTATCATGGGCTACATAAATAGGGATATCACCAATAATCTCTATTCCATTTTCATTAGCATAGTTTTTCAGTTCTGACCACTGCCGGAAGAACTCATATTGAACAAACTTGTAATAAAAAATCTCCTCTTTTAACTCTTGTGTAATTTTTGCTAAAGCTGCTGGTTCACGCTTTGCTAATTCCGGTTGCCAATTATGCCAGCTTTTACCCTTTTGGGCATCTTTAATCGCCATAAATAGCGCATAATTATTTAACCAATAGCCTTTATCAGCACAAAACTTAGCAAAAGCTGCTTTTTGAGTTGAATTTGCTTTAGTTTTAAAATCCTCACAAGCTTTAATGAGTAGATTAACCTTAATAGGGATAACTTCGTTAAAATCTGCTTTATTTACAGAAAAATCTGGTAAATCAGCCAAATCTTCTGGAATTAACAAACCCTCATCTAGCAACTTTTCGGGACTAATCAAAAAGTAATTTCCCGCCATTGCGGAGTAGCACATATAAGGGGAATTACCGTAACCAGTCGGACCTAGAGGTAAAACTTGCCAATATTGCTGATGACTATGTTTGAGAAAATCAATAAACCGATAAGCTTCCAAACCCAAATCCCCAATACCAAACCGACTGGGAAAAGAACTAGGATGAAGTAAAATACCACTGGATCTAGGAAAAGGCATATTTAACCTGAAATATATTTTTATAAATCACGCATTGAATTTATCATGGCATAGTTAGTCTTGACTGTTGTGATTCGTGAAGAAATGAGAAGATTAACTCAGATCCCCGACTTCTTTGAGAAGTCGGGGATCTATAATCCCTACCATAACCGAATCATGACTTACAGAAATCCTGCACCCACCGTTGATATTATTATTGAATTAATTGATAGACCTCATCGCCCTATTATCCTGATTGAAAGACATAATGAACCTTTAGGCTGGGCGTTACCCGGTGGTTTTGTTGATTATGGTGAATCGGTAGAAAAGGCAGCAATTAGGGAAGCAGAAGAAGAAATAGGCTTAAAAGTAGAGTTAATAGAACAGTTATTAGTATATTCTGATCCTGAGCGCGATCCTCGTAAACATACGATTAGTATTGTATTTTTAGCAACAGCTACGGGTGAGCCTTTAGCGGGTGATGATGCTAAGGGGTTGGGTATTTTTGAGCCTTGGTGTGTTCCAGGTAATTTGTGTTTTGATCATAACCGGATTTTGCAGGATTATTGGCAGTATAGAAATTATGGGATTCGTCCAAGGTTGGGATAGTAGATTGGAATGGGTTTCGCGCAAAGACGCTAAGGAGCAAAGACGCAAAGTAAGAGAAGAAGACATGAGAAATATGTAGGGGTATAATCATTAGGCAATATTGCCATCAATACCTATACTTTAACGTCAAGCATTGTTTTATACTGTTTACATAGTATTCAATGGTGCATTATGGACGCTAAAGAACTTTTACAGAAATACGCCGCTGGGGAACGTAGGTTTCGTTCTGTAAGTTTGAGGGGGGTAGACCTTAAAGGTGCAAATTTGAGTGAAATCGACTTCACAAGTGCAGATTTATCGGGGGCAGATTTGAATAATGCTAACCTGAGTAAAGCACATCTTAATAACACAAATCTCACTAGGGCATCTTTAACAAACGCTAATTTGAGTGAGTTAGTAAGCGGTTCTGGTTTAAATTTGACTTGGGCTGACTTGAGTGGTACTAATTTGGGGAAAGCGAACCTAGATAATGCAAATTTCAGTAATGCTAATTTGGATAATGCAAACTTGAGAGATGCTACTTTACAATCTGCTAATTTCACTAATGCTAACTTGACTGGTTGTGATTTGAGTCAAGCAAACAACCTAAATAATGTCCTAGTCAAAAATACCAATTTTCAACGAGCTAAAATTGGGGGTGTTCATTTATCAGGAAAAAATTTATCAGGTTTGAATTTTGCTGAAGCTGATTTGGGTGCAGCCAACCTCAACCGTGTAAATCTCCAGAAAGCCAATTTACAAGGAGCAAATTTAGGAAGAGCAGATTTGCAAAATACAGATTTAATGAAGGTAAATCTCAATAATGCAAATCTGAAAAGAGCAGATTTAACCGGCGCGAATATTTATGGTGCAACCTTTAAAAATGCTGACCTGACAGGTGCGATAATGCCAGATGGAGAAGTTTACCAAACATCTACAGATTTAGAATTTGGTAAACCAGAAACACCATTAACAAAAGAGCCAAAAGAGATAAATATTATGACTCGTAAAGTAATCCGTACCGATAAAGCACCTGCACCAGTGGGACCATACAATCAAGCAATTCTCGCTTCCGGACAAATGTTGTTTGTAGCTGGACAAATTGCCATAGATCCTCGTTTGGGTGATGTTGTCTACACAGAAGATGTAGTTAAGCAAACTGAACAGGTAATGAGAAATATTGAAGCTATCCTCACAGAAGCAGGGGCTACATTTGCAGATGTGGTCAAAACTGGTGTATTTTTAGCTGATATGAATGATTTTGCCGCTGTAAATGCGGTTTATGCAAAATATTTTCCCGAAAATACCGCCCCAGCGCGTGCTTGTGTGGAGGTTTCCCGTTTACCTAAAAATGTGTTGGTAGAAATTGATTGTATTGCTGTTATTGCTAGTTAATTAATTATAAGGTGGGCGAGTCCCACCCTACTTTTAGTTTTCTGGTTCGATACCTAATGCTCTTAATTGTGCAGCTAGTCTTTCAGCACGCTGTGTTTCTTGTTCTGAGCGTTGTTTTTCTTGTTCTATCTCTTGTTGTTTTTGTGCTACTAATTCGGAACTCCACAACAACAAATTTCCCTGTTCGTCCCACAATCTTAACCATTTACCAGTTAAGTTTTCCCTTGTCCCTTCCCACACTCCCAGATAAAGATTCATTTCCTCTATCCAGTAAAGTTGGTTTTCGTGAGGATTTTGCAAAGTGTACAAACCTGTATTAGAGTTTAGCTGGTAAAATTCTAAACTACCGCTATCGGGTTCAAAAATAGCGTAATTAGGTACTTTTAAGATTTTTTCATAGAAAAACCATTTTCCAGGGGGATAAGTTGGTTTAATGGAATATTCTGTTCCGTCTGTATCAGAAATAAATTCCATAACGATAACTGGAATATCTCCCTGTAGTTCGGGTGTATAACTACGAAAGACTTCTTTTTTAGTGCCGCGAATTTCCGGGATATAAGCCCAATCAGGAGCTTTAATGACAATTTTGCCATTGACGGTGGCACAGATACCGTAGTTAGTCGGTGTGAGGCAACTGGGGGGAAGTTTACCCGCTAATTGGAGGCTTTCAGTCAGGGCAGAGGCTTGGGCTGGTTGGTAGATGTTGTCCACTGGATCATCTGGGAGAATGTAATCATCGGGTAGTTTTTCCCAAGTGATTTGGTAGGCTTGGGTAGCAATGATCATGATGGGTTTTCCTGTATTCAGGTTAGGGGATGAATGCTTGCCTTAAATCCTAGTTTAACCAGTTATAGCAACGAACAACGAAGTTACAACGAAGTTATAAAATCCATTCATCCGTCTTTATCTGCGTTTATCTGCGTTTATCTGCGTTCAATTATTCTAGAAATCTGATTTTATGTGATCATGAAACTCCTGCTATTGTAAAAAAACATTACCCCTCTCCACAAATGGAAAGGGGTTAATTGTCACTACTGAAAATTCAATTTCAGCAATCCTTAATAAGCATTTTGTAACTCGTAAAAATCAGGTGAGATGTAATCTTTACGTAAAGGCCAACCTACCCAATCTTCTGGCATCAAAATCCGCTTTAAGTTAGGATGACCTTCATAAATGATGCCATACATATCATAGCTTTCCCGTTCTTGCCAGTCTGCTGTTTTCCAAATCCAGTAAACTGAAGGCAAAGAGGGATTTTCTCTGGGTAAAAACACTTTCACCCTGATTTCTTCAGGACGGTCAGCATTATCACTAACTTTAAGTAAATGATAAACACTTACCAATTCTTCTCCTGCACCTAAGTCAATTCCTCCCTGAAATTGGAGATAATTAAACCCATAGGCATACAAAGCTGTAGAAATAGGCAGTAGAAAATCTGCGGGGACTTTAATTATTTCTACTCCGTTAGCGTCAAGTTCTAGAAACTCATGGAAAAAGCCATTTGACCCTAACCATTGGGAAACTTTACCGGGTTTAACTAGAGGTGCTTCCGCTACGGGAACTGGTTTGGATTCTTCTTCAGCCACGCGCTTGTTCCTCCTTCTGTGTCTTTGCTGTCAACAATCCTGGGGGTACAGCCATACCAATTGCTTCTGTCAATTCCTTGGGAGGATTAAAGCGGGTTTCTGACTGCATATACTTACCAGTTAATATTTCGGGAACTGGCTTCATATTATGAGTGGTACTGTAGTAGCGGTGAACTTGCTTGATGTTATCCCGTTCCTGCATAGACTCGTTGGCAATTTTTTTCCGCAGTTTAATAATTGCGTCAATAATCGCTTCTGGACGGGGAGGACAACCAGGCAAATATACATCTACAGGAATCAGCTTATCAACTCCGCGCACTGCTGTGGGTGAGTCAACGCTAAACATTCCCCCGGTAATTGTACAAGCACCCATAGCAATCACATACTTGGGTTCGGGCATTTGTTCATAAAGACGCACCAATTGGGGAGCCATCTTCATGGTAATTGTTCCCGCAGTGATGATTAAATCGGCTTGGCGGGGGCTACAACGAGGAATTAACCCAAAACGGTCAAAGTCGAAGCGAGAGCCAATTAAAGCCGCAAATTCAATGAAGCAGCAAGCTGTACCAAACAGTAAAGGCCACAAACTAGAAAGCCGCGCCCAGTTGTAAAGGTCATCAACGGTAGTTAAAATTACGTTTTCTGACAGTTCATGGGTAACTGTCGGCCGTTGAATGGGGTTGATGATTTGTTCTTTGTCTGGGGTGATGATATTAGAATTTAAGACCATTCCAAAGCTCCTTTGCGCCATGCGTAAACTAAGGCGATGATAAGAATCGAAATAAAGACTAGGGCTTCGATAAATGCCAATAAACCCAAACGGTTAAATGCAACAGCCCAAGGATACAAAAATACTGTTTCTACGTCAAAGACAACGAAGACTAGAGCAAACATATAGTAACGAATGTTGAACTGAATCCAAGCTCCGCCAATGGGTTCTAGTCCGCATTCGTAAGTTGTGCGTCTTTCTAGACTGTTACCAGTGGGTCTAAGAATTTTTGAGGCTGACAGTGCTAGGACTGGAACTAGGCTACACAGGAGAAAAAAGCCTAAAAGGTACTCGTAACCGCTAAGAACAAACACAATGTTTTTCTACCGCTAATGGTGTAAGGGAATAAGTTATCAGTTATCAGAGTTATAGCTTGACAGGCGTTTACTGATAACTGTTCACTGCAATATATGGATAATCTTCTTTTACATTATATCTTTTAGGGCTTTCTCGAATTTGTATTGAGATCCCTGACTTTTTAGAAAAGTCGGTGATCTCAGTATATTTGAATCCTTTTGATTATTAACCTCAGTTTCTAAGCACTTATAAACAAGTCGAACTATTTATACTCAACACGGCTTAATCATTTGATTCTGTGGGTAAGGGTTTAGCACTGCTAAACCCCTACAAATCTAGGTTTTTCGTAATTTTGTAAAAGTCCATGTCCCAACCGTTTTGGTTAATTAACAGTAGGAAGTTTGACTTGCTGAATATCCTCTAAACAATCACAAAATGATTGACATTCAATGTTCCGGTTAAACCCGTAACTTCAATAATGGCATCATTAGCCGCATTAAACCCTGCTGTTGCATCATTAATAGCCACAAAGGTTTTTTGTCCAAAACTGAATTGAGCCGCAAAATTTGACCCAAAGGCTGCCGCTGTTAATTTTGCCCCAATACCAGCAGCATCCAGGGTATTAACTGCGCCCACATTCACAAATCCGGCTCTTACAGTAGAAACACGGAATAAATCATTACCAGTTGTGGCGTTGAAGTCTGTGATGATATCAAATCCACTTAAGAGAGAATCAGTTAAGTTGTAATAATCAAAACGGTCAGTTCCTAAACCACCAACGAGAGTATCTTTGCCGATTCCACCGATGAGGATATCATTACCATTACCACCGGAAATATTGTCATTTCCTGCACCACCATTAATGATGTCATTACCACTATTACCAGAAATATTGTCATCTCCTGCATTCCCATAAAAAATGTCATTTCCATCAGTA